>DASWFH010000452.1:0-6244 GCA_036394355.1 Allostellaceae bacterium
TACTACTGGGACAAGAAGCTCGATCAGCTGTCGCAGATCGGCGTCAAGGATACGCCGGCCTGGTTCCTGCTGCGGCCCGACATCAGGCTCGCCGGCGACGTCACCGTCACCGGCCTGCAGCGCGCGCCCGGCGCGCTGCGCATCGCCATGACCGAGACGGAGCAGTCGGACCTCGGCAGCCTGACGCTGGTGCTGAGCGACCGCCCGCTCGAATTACGCCAATGGACGGTGATCGACGCGCAGCAGAAGCCGATCACGGTGACGCTGGAGGATCCGCATTACGGCGTCCAGCTCTCGCCGCTGCTGTTCGTGTGGAACGACCAGCGCACCGCGCCGCGGCCGCGCTGAGCGCGCTCAGCGGGCCGCCAGCATCGACAGCAGCGCCTGCTCGAGCCACTTGGCGCTGTCCTCGCCCAGCGTCGTGCCGATGAGCAAGAGCTTGCGGCGTGCGCGGATCTGCAGGTCATAGAGCATCGCGCGACCGGCCGGGGTGGGCTTGAGCTCGATCGCGACGATCTCGTCCTTGCGGAATCGCCGCCGGCGGAGCCGGATGCCGAGCGCGCGGCTGGTGACGACGATGCTGTCGCCGTGCTCGCGGATCTGCCAGCGCGCGGCGCAGAGCAGGACGAGGAAGGCCACGCACAACGCGGCCAGAGTGAACAGCGCGGTGGTCCAGAGCCACGGGCTCAGCGTGGCGTGCGGAATCTGCTGACGCAGATGGCGATGTGCGGCGCGCGCCGCCGCCGGCGCGTCGCCCTCCGTCAATGCCGTCGCGCCGAGCCAGATCAGCAGCGCCGGCAGCGCCGCGATAAAGACCACGCCGAGATTGACGCCCGGCGCCGGCAGCGTGATCAGCCGGTGCGGCGCATCGCCCGAGAGCCTTATCCGCGGGATCGGCGGCGCATCGATGCGGCGCGGCGCGAGCCCGGTCCGTGCCACGATCGGCGTATCGATCTGCGACAGGCGGGTCGTTCGCTCGTCCTCGCCGGTGCGGTCGAGCACGGGCAATTGCAGCTTGCGCGCGAGCTCGTCGACATAGGCATAGGCCTTGCTCCCGCCGGAGAAGTTGGCGACGGCGATGCGCTTGTTCGGCGCCATGAATTGCAGCGAGGCGACCCAAATCGTGCCGCCCTTGCGCCGCGCCGGGGGGACGTCGAGCGCGACGGCCTGGAACTCGTTGAGCGAGCCCTGCTGCGTCGTGAGATGGGGCCAATAGCCGCGACGATGCGTATAGATCCAGCCCTCGAGGTCGAGGACGAGGCTCTCGCGAAAGAGAAAAAGCAGCAGCGAGACGGCGAGAAAGACGCCGCCGACGCCGATGACGGCGAACCATTCGATCGAGCCGAAGGGCAGGCGCTTGCCGTGGACCGCCGCATAGAAGGACGGCAGCACCGGCAGGGCGACGAGCGCCGGCCAAAGATAGTGCGAGGAAAACGCCAGCACCCGCTCGCCGGACAGCTTCGGGTGCATGAAGGCCGTGCCCGGGCGCGCCCAGGCATAGGGTCGATCGCGATCGGTCGAGGCGGCCATGCCGTTCCCCCGGGAAATGAGCCGTGCCGCCAGGATCGGCGCAATCGGTTACCAATCCATTCATGCGGCACGCCCCGCGGCTGGGCGCGGCCGGCTAGGCCTTAAGCGAGCAGAGCCGGCGATCCTCACCGGAACGGCGCGACCAGGAGGCCGGGGAGAGGGCGCTCCTCGCGCGCTTCGACGCCGATCGCCATGTCCGGCGAGCGCCGATGCGGCGAGCGGCTCGCAAACAGCGGATCCCACAGGCTCAGGATGGTCGAATAATTCGCATCCGTGTCGGTGCGCACGCGGTGGTGATGCACCCAGTGGATGGAAGGCGTCACCACGACGCGCGACAGCGCGCGCTCGAAAGCGGCCGGCAGGCGCACATTCGAATGGTGGAACAGCGCGGCGATCAGCACCAGCGCCTCGAAGGCGAGCACCGAGCTCAAAGGAATTGCTACCAGCACGATGACGGCCGCTCGCGCCCCGGCCGAGAGCAGCACCTCGCCGAAATGGAAGCGCAGCGCCGAGGTGGTGTCGAGGAAGCGGTCGTAATGATGCACCGCATGGAAGCGCCACAGCACCGGCACGACGTGGTTCGCGCGATGCCACCAGTAGATGAGGAAATCGAGCAGCAGCAAATCGGCGACGAGGCCGGCGGGACCGCCCCACCAGGCCGGCCGCCACGGCAGCGCATGCGCCGCGGCATAGGCCGAGACCGGCACCACCGCGAGCGGCGATATTAGCGCGTTCACGGCCCACAGTGCGGCATTGCGCGCGAGGCGGCGCCAGGCCGGCTCGGCGAGGTGCGGCGCCGCCGCCGGGCGCCAGCGCTCGGCGATGAAGAGCAGCGCGAACCACGCCGCCACGACCGCGCCTTTCCCAGCCAGCAGTTGCTCCACGCCCACTTGCATCACCCTAGATATCGGGTCAAGGTTGCGCCATGCCAATGACTTCGGCGCGATCGTCGTCGGACACGGCCGCTTCCGGCGAGAGGCAGCCGCTGGTCGGGCTGCCCTGCTGCACGCGCCTGGTCGGCGAGCACCCGACGCATTGGGTGGGCGACAAATACGTCCGCGCGGTGAGCGACGCGGCCGGCGCGGTGCCGCTGTTGCTGCCCGCGCTGGGCGACCGCATCGCCGTCGCCGATGTCGTCGCGCAGCTCGACGGGCTGCTGCTGACCGGCAGCCGCTCCAATGTCGAGCCGCATCATTACGAGGGCGCGGCCAGCGAGCCCGGCACGCCGCACGATGCCGAGCGCGACGCGCTGACCCTGCCGCTCATCCGCGCCGCCATCGGTGCCGGGCTGCCGGTGCTCGCCATCTGCCGCGGCATTCAGGAGCTCAACGTGGCGCTGGGCGGGACGCTGCACCAGCAGGTGCACACGCTCGCCGGGCGCCTCGACCACCGCGCGCCCGAGGGCGACGTCGCGCGGCGCTATGCGCATACCGCGCACGCCGTCACGCTGACGCCGGGCGGCATGCTCGAGCGTCTCGCCGGCGCGCGCGAGCTCGTCGTCAACTCGCTGCACAGCCAGGGCATCGATCGCCTGGCGCCGCCCTTGGTGGTCGAGGCCGAGGCACCCGACGGACAGATCGAGGCGGTACGGCACGTCGATGCGGCATTTGTTCTGGGCGTGCAATGGCACCCCGAATACCGCGTGATGGAGAACCCGTTCTCGCATGCGCTGTTCGCCGCCTTCGGCGCGGCGTGCCGCGCCTGGGCCAGGCGCCGCAGCGGCGGGCGCGCCGCGTGACGGACCTATTCGCGGCGCGCGATGCGGTCGAGCAGCTCGATCAGCCGCTGCTTGTCGTCGGCGGAGAGATCGCGCGCGATGTGGCGCTCGTGGCTGCGCACCAGCTCCTCGAGCCGGTGCAGCAGGCGCCCGCCCTCATCGCTCAAGCGCAGCGCGTGCGAGCGGCGGTCGGTCAGCGACGCCGCGCGCACGACGAGGCCGCGCGATTCGAGGCGGTCGATCACGGCGACGACGGTCGAGCGGTCGATGCCCAGCGCGTTGCCGAGCTGGGTCTGGCTCAGGCCGGGATTGCTGCTGATCACGGTGAGCACGCCGAACTGGCCCGGCGTGATCTCGGCCGCGCCCATGGCGGCGGCGAAATGCTGGAACACGGCGACCTGCGCGCGCCGCAGATGATAGCCGAGCAGGCTGGTCAGCATGCCGCGCCGGACACCGTCGGCGTTTCTGGCCGGCTTTTCTGTTTTTGCGTCCATGAGCTGTGGCCTGAGCTTTCTGCTGCCGTTACCCGCGCGCGGCAGAGAATGGATTAAACAGGGCCGCCAGGACAAGCTGCTTTGCGCGACCGTATCGTGACATGAGCGGTTCGAGCGCCGTGCCCGGCAGCGCCGAGGCATTCGCGGTCGCGACGCCCGACGGCGCGGTGCTGCCCGTCTACGCCTTGGGCGGGCCGGCGAATGCGCCGGGATTGCTGTTCGGCCATGCCAACGGGCTGGCAGCGGGCTCCTACGCGCCGTGGTTGCGCACGCTCGCCGGCGCGCTGCGCGTTTTCGCCTTCGATGCGCGCGGCCACGGCGGCTCGCGCTGGCCGGCCGGCGCGCTCGAGACGGTGTTCGCCGTCGATCGCCTCGCCGACGACCTGGCGCTGGTCGCCGCCGCCATCTCGGCGCGGCTTGGCGGCGCGGCGCTCAACTATGCCGGTCATTCGCTCAACGCCGCGGCGGCGCTGCTGCTTGCCACGCGTCCCGCGCCGTTGCCGTGGTCAGGCACCATCCTGTTCGAGCCGCCGATCTTTCCGCCGACCGACTCGCCGCATTACGCCGAGGCGTGCGAGAAGCAGGCGTCGCTGATCACACGCAGCGCGGCGCGCCGGTCTGTCTGGCCCAGTCCCGACGCACTCGGCGAGGTGCTGCGCGCGCGCGGCGCGTTCGCGCGCTTCCGCCCCGATCTGCTCGCCGCGCATTGCCGTGCCACGCTGCGGCCGCTGGCGGAGGGCGGGTTCACCCTGTGCTGCCCGCCGGAGGTGGAATCCGCCATCTTCCAGATCCACCGCGACGCCGATACCTGGCAGCGCCTGCCGGCGGCGCGCGCCGCCATTCATCTGGTCTCCGGCGACCCTGCCCTCCCCGACCGCGGCTGGGTCAGCGCGTGCATGCCGGACATGGCGGCGCAGCTGCCGCGGACGCGGCTCACCCGGCTCGCCAGCACCGGCCATATGATGATTTTCGAACAGCCCGACGCCTGCGGCGATCTCGTGCTCGGCGCGATTGGCGCGGGCCGGAGCCATGCGATGAAGACATAGGCGTAATGAGCTACGCGCATTTCTGGACAGTTCGTTAACGCCCCATTTGTGAGACTGAAGCGGTCGGAGGACCTCCCTTCGACTGTCTGGTTTTGCCCCCCAGCGAAACCGGACTGCCCCAACGGCGCTTCCGGCGCCCGGTCAACCCCCCTGACCGGGCGCCTTGCGTTTCAATGGGTTGGCGCCTGTCCAGGGACGCGTGAGGAGCGCTCTGCCGGCGTATTGCAGAGCGCCCGCCGCGACGCGCAGGACTCGGCTTCACCGCGCTTGGTGCGCAAGGCGGCCGCATCCGCAAAAGTTAACGGCCAGACCCGTCCTGCGGCCTGTTCGGGCAGCGATTCACCGCACCCTTGACCGGGAAGCACCGAATTGAGATAATTGTTGGTATAGCAGATTGTTTGTTATGCGAACTTATTCGGTGGCCGTTCACGGGATAGGCGGCGCGAGAAGCGCATGAGCTTCGTCGTCAGCATTCGCCAACATCCGGATCCGATCGTCGTCGAGCCCGGCGGCACGGTGCTGGAGAGCGCGCTCGCGCAGGGCGTGCCCTATCCGCATGGCTGCCGCTCCGGCAATTGCGGCGCCTGCAAGTCGCGGCTCGAATCCGGCGAGGTCGAGCTCTCGCCCTACTCGCCTTATGCGCTGAGCGATGCCGAGCGCGCGCAAGGATTGATCCTCGCCTGCCGCGCCGTGCCGTGGAGCGACGCCGCGGTAAGCTGGCTCGAGGTCGACGACGTCATCGTCCATCCGCAGCGCCGGCTGGTCTGCCGCGTCGCCGGCGTCGCGCCGCTGACGCATGACATCACGCGCGTGCGCCTCGCGATCGAGTCGGGCGGCCCCTTCAGCTTCTCCGCCGGACAATATGCCAGCCTGCGCTTCGCCGATCTGCCGCCGCGCGATTATTCGATGGCCAACCGGCCGGACGAGCCGCTGCTCGAATTCCATGTCCGCCGCATGGGGTCGGGCAGCGCCAGCGCCTATGTCGCGGAGCGGCTGACGCCGGGCGAGGACGTGATCGTCGAAGGCCCTTACGGCTCGTCCTGGCTGCGCGAGAAGCATGCGGGGCCGATCGTCGCCGTCGCCGGCGGCTCGGGCCTGGCGCCGATCAAGGCCATCGTCGAGACGGCGCTGTCGCTTGGCATGCGCCAGCCGATCCATCTTTATTTCGGCGCGCGCGACGAGCGCGACATCTATCACGAGGCGCATTTCCGCGCGCTCGCTGCGCGGCACGACAATCTCCGCTACACGGCGGTGCTGTCGCAGCCGCGCCGGGGCACGGCGCGCCGCGTCGGGCTGGTGCATGAAGTGGTCGCGGGCGACCTCGCCGATCTCGACGGCGCCAAGGCCTATCTCGCCGGGCCGCCGCCGATGGTCGAGGCGGCGACGGCGCTGCTCGTGGACAGGCGCGGCATGCGCCGCCAGGACGTCCATGCCGACGCCTTCTATACCGAGGCTGA
>DASWFH010000453.1:0-4560 GCA_036394355.1 Allostellaceae bacterium
CAACAAATACGCCGAGGGCTATCCCGGCAAGCGCTACTACGGCGGCTGCGAGTATGTCGACGTCGCCGAGCAGCTCGCCATCGACCGCGCCAAGCAGCTCTTCGACTGCAGCTTCGCCAATGTGCAGCCGCATTCGGGCGCGCAGGCGAACCAGGCGGTGTTCCTCGCCTTCCTCAAGCCCGGCGACACCGTCATGGGCATGGACCTCGCCGCGGGCGGGCATCTGACGCATGGCTCGCCGGCGAACATTTCCGGCAAGTGGTTCCGCATCGTCAGCTACGGCGTGCGCCGCGACAACGCGCTCATCGACTACGACCGGCTCGAGAGCGTGGCGCGGGCAGAGCGGCCGAAGCTCATCATCGCCGGCGGCTCCGCCTATCCGCGGGTCATCGATTTCGCGCGCTTCCGCCGCATCGCCGACGACGTCGGCGCCGTCTTCATGGTGGACATGGCGCATTTCGCCGGGCTCACCGCCGGCGGCGTCTATCCGAGCCCGCTGCCGCATGCGCATGTCGTGACCACGACGACGCACAAGACGCTGCGCGGCCCGCGCGGCGGCATGATCCTCGCCGCTGACGAGGAGATCGGCAAGAAGATCAACAGCGCCGTCTTCCCGGGGCTGCAGGGCGGCCCCTTGATGCATGTCATCGCCGCAAAGGCGGTGTGCCTGGGCGAGGCGCTCAGGCCCGAGTTCAAGGCCTATGCCCGCGCCGTCCTCGACAATGCGCGCACGCTCGCGGCGACGCTGGTGGAGCGCGGCCTCGCCATCGTCTCCGGCGGCACCGACTCGCATCTGATGCTGGTCGATCTCCGCCCCAAGCGTCTCACCGGCCGCGTCGCGGAGAAGGCGCTCGAGCGCGCCGGCATCACCTGCAACAAGAACGGCATCCCCTTCGATCCCGAGAAGCCCATGGTGACGTCGGGCATCCGGCTCGGCAGCCCGGCGGCGACGACGCGCGGCTTCGGCCAGGCCGAGTTCCGCAGCGTGGGCGAGATGATCGCCGAGGTGCTCGACGGGGTTGCCGCCAACGGCGAGAACAATGGCGCGGTCGAGGCGGCGGTGCGGCGCAAGGTGGCGGCGCTCTGTGCCCGTTTCCCGGTCTATCCGGACTGACCGTCGCGGCGAGGGAGCAAGCACATGCGCTGTCCGTTCTGCGGCTGCGAGGATACCCAGGTCAAGGATTCACGCCCGACCGACGACCGCGCGGCGATCCGACGACGACGCCTGTGCCCGAACTGCGCGGCGCGCTTCACCACCTTCGAGCGCGTGCAGCTGCGCGAGCTCACCGTGGTCAAGAAGAACGGCCAGCGCGAGCCCTTCGACCGCGACAAGCTGGCGCGCTCGGTGCAGATCTCGCTGCGCAAGCGCCCGGTCGAGCCCGACCGCGTCGAGCGCGTCATCAACTCGATCGTGCGCCAGCTCGAAAGCTCCGGCGAGACCGACATCCCCAGCGAGATGATCGGCGAGCTGGTGATGGAATCGCTGGCGACGCTCGACCAGGTGGCCTATGTCCGCTTCGCCTCGGTCTATCGCAACTTCCGCGAGGCGAAGGATTTCGGCGAGTTCGTCCATCGCATCGGCACCACGGTCGTCGGCGACGATTGAGTCGATGCCGGCGTGTCGGGATTGCCCGTGAACGACCTGCAACACATGAAGGCGGCGCTGGCGCTGGCGCGACGCGGGCTGGGCTCGGCCTGGCCCAACCCGACGGTGGGCTGCGTCCTCGTCAAGGACGCGCGCGTGGTCGGCCGCGGCTGGACGCAGCCGGGCGGGCGGCCGCATGGCGAGACCGAGGCGCTGGCGCGCGCCGGCGCGGCGGCGCGCGGCGCCACCGCCTATGTCAGCCTCGAGCCGTGCTGCCATTGGGGCAAGACGCCGCCCTGCACCGATGCGCTGATCGCCGCCGGCATTCGCCGCGTCGTGCTGCCGATCGAGGATCCCGACCCGCGCGTCTCGGGCCAAGGCATCGCCAAGCTGCGCGAGGCCGGCGTCGCCGTCGAGACCGGGCTTTGCGCGGCGGCGGCGGCCGAGATCAACGCCGGCTTCTTCCTGCGGCTGCGCGAGGGCCGGCCGCTGGTCACCTTGAAGCTCGCCGCGACGCTCGACGGCCGGCTCGCGACCTACACCGGCGAGAGCCAGTGGATCACCGGCCCGTGGGCGCGCGAGCGCGGCCACCTGCTGCGCGCCGACCATGACGCGGTCATGATCGGCAGCAACACCGTCCTGAGCGACGATCCGCTGCTCACCTGTCGGCTGCCCGGCCTCGAGCAGCGCAGCCCGGTGCGCATCGTCGTCGACGGGCGGCTGCGCGTCCCGCTCACCGCGCGCGTCGTTGCCGAGGCGAGCAAGGTTCCGACCTGGTTCATCACCATCAAGGGCGGCGACGCGGCGCGCCGCGAAGCCTTCCGGCGCGCCGGCGTCGAGCTGATCGAGGTGCCGGCGACGCCCGACCGCACGGCGGACATGATGGCGGCCCTGCGGGAGCTGGGGCGGCGCGGCCTCACCCGCGTGCTGGTCGAGGGCGGCGCGACGCTCGCCGCGGTGCTGCTCGCCGCCGACCTCGTCGACCGGCTCGCGTGGTTCCATGCGCCGATGCTGATCGGCGGCGACGGCATCCCCGCGGTCGCGCCGCTCGGCATCGAGAAGCTCGCGGATGCACCGCGCTTCGAGCGGATCGCGCTCGAGCAAATCGGCGAGGACGTGTTGGAGACGCTGCGGCGGGCTTGAGCCGCGTGAGGTCCGCCGGTGCGGGCGGGCGAGTGCTACAGTTTCCTCTATATGGGAAGGCATCCGGGGGAGGCGTCGGCGGCGGGCAGAGGGTGCCGCCGGGAGCCGGAAACCCGCGTCTTGCACGGCAAACCGCGGCTCACGCCCGCGGCGCGGCGCGCAATGTGTCACGTGAAACCTATACATCGCGGCGCGAGTGGACCATGCCGACGCGCGATCCGCTCCATATGCGCTATCGCAGCGAACCATCTGCCGCATGATGATGGCGCCATCAGCGCTCCCTCTCTCCTGTCGGGTGCGTCGCGCCAAGAAGCCGGCGGTGGCCCATGACAGATGAAGGCGGAAGCACTAAGTTACCTCCGCATGTTCACTGGGATCATCACGGATGTGGGGCAGGTGCGCCAGGTCAAGCCGGGCGGTGACACGGCGTTTACCATAGCGACCGCTTACGACACGCGCGACGTCGCCATCGGCGCTTCGATCGCCTGTGCCGGCGTGTGTCTCACGGTGACCGGGAAGGGCGCCGGCTGGTTCGCCGTCCAGGCTTCGGCCGAGACGTTGTCGCGCACCACGCTCGGCGGCTGGCGCGAGGGCACCTTGGTCAATCTCGAGCGCGCGCTCAGAGTAGGCGACGAGCTCGGCGGCCACATTCTCGCCGGCCATGTCGATGCTGTCGCGGAAATCATGTCGCGCCGGCCGGAAGGGGATTCGCTGCGCTACGTGCTCGACATACCGCCGCCGTTCGACAAGGCCATCGCGCCCAAGGGGTCGGTCGCGCTCGACGGCGTGTCGCTCACGGTGAACGAGGTCGAGGGCCGCCGCTTCGGCGTCAACATCATCCCGCACACCCAGGCCAAGACCACCTTCGGCGCGGCGCAGCCCGGCGACCGCGTCAATCTCGAGATCGACGTCCTGGCCCGCTATGTCGCGCGCCTGCTCGGAAAGGATCTCGCATGAGCTTCGTCGAGGTCGTCTCGCCGATCGAGGACATCATCGAGGATGCCCGCAACGGCCGCATGTTCATCCTGGTCGACGATGAAGGCCGCGAGAACGAGGGCGACATCGTCATCCCGGCGCAAATGGCGACTCCAGAGGCGATCAACTTCATGGCGAAGCACGGCCGCGGCCTTATCTGCCTGGCCTTGACGCGCCAGCGCGTCGAGCAGCTGGCGTTGCCGCTCATGCCGCAGCTGAACGCGTCGCGGCTGCAGACGGCATTCACCGTCTCGATCGAGGCGCGCGAGGGCGTCACCACCGGCATCTCGGCGCCCGACCGCGCGCGCACCGTCGCCGTCGCCATCGACGCAAGCAAGGGGCCGCAGGACATCGTCACGCCCGGCCACATCTTCCCGCTGATGGCGCGCGACGGCGGCGTGCTGGTGCGCACCGGACACACCGAGGCCGCCGTCGATATCGCGCGGCTCGCCGGGCTGAACCCGTCGGGCGTGATCTGCGAGATCATGAACGACGACGGCACCATGGCGCGGCGGCCCGAGCTCATCGCCTTCGCGCAGCGCCACGGCATCAAGATCGCCACCATCGCCGATCTCATCGCCTATCGCCGCCGCCACGACCGCATCGTCGAGCGCAAGCTCGAGACGCCCTTCCACAGCCGCTTCGGCGGCGACTACAAGATGTATGTCTATGCCAACAAGGTCAGCAACGTCGAGCACATCGCGCTGGTCAAGGGCGACATCGCCACGCCCGAGCCGGTGCTGGTGCGCATGCACGCGCTGAACGTGCTCGAGGACGTGCTCGGCAGCGACCACGGCCGCCGCGGCGGGCTGCTGCAGGGCGCCATGGAGGCGATCGGGCGCGAGGGCAGGGGCGTC
>DASWFH010000454.1:0-4217 GCA_036394355.1 Allostellaceae bacterium
GGCGACGCGCTCGTCGTCGCCAACAAGATCGACTTGGGGCCGGCGGACGCGGCGCGCTGGGCCGATGCGCTCGGCGCCGGCCCGGCGCTGCGCCTGTCGCTGCTGACGGGGCAGGGGCTCGCCAATCTGCTGGCTCGTCTCGCCGCCGAAATGAAGACGCGGCTCGACCCCGGCGGCGCCCCCGTCATCACCCGCGCCCGCCACCGCGCCGCCCTCGCCGACGCCGCGGCGGCGCTCGATCGTTTCGCCATTGCAACCTTGCCTGAGCTGGCCGCCGAGGATCTCCGCGCGGCGACCCGCGCCTTGGGCCGCATCACCGGCCGCGTCGATGTCGAGGACATGCTCGACATCATCTTCCGCGAGTTTTGCATCGGCAAATAGGCGATCGATCCGGCCGCGCAACGAGCCTCAGCCTGCGGCGGGATTCGCCGCCCTTGCCCGCGTCGCCATGAGCAGCGCCGCCGCGGCGCAGAGGGCGCCCACGGCCTCGAAACCGGCGCCGGCGACATAAAGCGGGACATAGCTGCGCCCGGCGGCATAGGCGTAGGCCATGCCATAGGCGCCCGCCGCCTGGAACAGCCCGAAGACCAGTGTGGCGAAGCCCCAGGCGCGGATCTGCCGGCCGGGATCGACGAGCTCGGTCATGCGCGCGGCGCTCAGCGCGGCGATGCCCGGCGTGAAAGCCCCGACGATCAGCGAGGAGATCGTGAGGAAAGGCAGGGCGGCGGTCAACACCGGCAACAGCACCGCCGCGGATTTGAGCGCAAAGGCGAGGATCAAGGCGCGGCCGATGCCGATGCGGTCGCCGACCACGCCGCCGAGCCACGGGCCGAGCAGCGCGCCGATGCCGAACATCAGCCATTGCAGCGCGCCGGCGGTGATGCCCAGCGCGAGGCTGCGCGCGATGTAGTCGACCCAGAACAGCATGTGCGGAATGAAGCCGATGCCGTCCATGCCGAAGGCCAAGGCGACGAGCAGCGCCGGCAGGCCGAGCCCGCGCAGCGACACGGCAGCGCGCGACACGGCGACGCCGCCGCGCCAGCGCGGCCAGGTCGCGACCGCCGTGAGCAGTGCGCCCAAAGCCAGCGCCGCCCAGGCCCAGGCGATGCTGGCCCCGGCGAGCGGCGGCACGATCAGGCTGGACAGGGCGATGCCGGCGCCGACCCCGGTGTAGATCACGCCGCCGCTGCGGCCGCGCTCGCCGGCAGGCATCTCCGCCAGCAGAAAGCTCGGCGCGAGCACCATCAGGATGGCGCCGGTCGCGCCGGCGAGAAAGCGCCAGGGCACATACCACCAGAACCCGCCCGGCCAGATGCAGGCGGCGAGGGCAAGCACCGAGGCAGCGAAGCAGGCGCGGATCGCGCGGCCGAGGCCGATCCGCGCCGCCAGCGGCGCTGCGAGCGCCGCGCCCGTCAGATAGCCGGCCAGATTGGCCGCGCCGAGATAGGCGGCGCCGGTTTCCGTCACCACGCCCGCCGCAATCATGAAGGGAATGAGCGGCGTGTAGGCGAAGCGGCACAGCCCGACCCCGTTCAAGGTCGCGAGCAGGCCAGGCCAGGCGTGACGCCAGGAAGACAAGTGGTCGCTCTCCGACAGCGGTGCGCCTAATCTATGGCATAGTCGAGCGCCGCACCGGACCGGCCGATCGCGCAAAGCCCGTATCCGCCAAACGCAGGGCGGCTCGTTTCAGGGGCGTTATGTTTCACGTGAAACGACTTAGTCGACGTCTTTACAGCGCCGGCCGATCTTCCTAGAGTGCCCCGCATGCATCGATTCGACGTGATCGTGGTTGGCGGCGGGCATGCCGGCTGCGAGGCTGCAGCGGCCGCGGCGCGGCTGGGCGCGCGCACCCTGCTGCTGACCCACAAGATCGAGACCATCGGCGAGATGTCCTGCAACCCCGCCATCGGCGGCTTGGCCAAGGGGCATTTGGTGCGCGAGATCGATGCGCTCGACGGGATCATGGGCCGCGCGATCGATCGCGCCGGTATCCAGTTCCGCATCCTCAACCGCAGCAAGGGACCGGCGGTCTGGGGTCCCCGCGCGCAAGCCGACCGCAAGCTCTACCGCCAGGCCGTTCAGGCGCTGTTGCTCGAGCAGCCGAACCTGACGATCCGGCCAGGCGGCGCCGAGGATCTGGTGCTCGACACCAGAGGCGCCGTGGCCGGGGTGGTGACGGGAGAGGGCGAGCAGATCGCTGCCGGCCGGGTGGTGTTGACCACCGGCACCTTCCTGCGCGGCCTCATTCATATCGGCACCGAAAAGATCCCCGCCGGCCGGGTTGGGGAGGCGCCTTCGACGGGCCTGTCCCTCACCCTGGAGCGCGCGGGCTTCCGGCTCGGCCGCCTCAAGACGGGCACGCCGCCGCGGCTCGACGGCCGCAGCATCGATTGGGCGGGCCTGGCGGAGCAGCCGGGCGACGATCCGCCGCCACCCTTCTCCTTTCTGACCGAGCGCATCGTCACACCGCAGCGCGTCTGCCACATCACCGCGACGACACCGGCGACGCATGCGCTGATCCGCGCCAATCTGCATCTGTCGCCGATGTATTCCGGCCAGATCGAGAGCGTCGGCCCGCGCTATTGCCCGTCGATTGAGGACAAGGTGGTGCGGTTCGCGCAGCGCGATCGGCACCAGATCTTCCTCGAGCCGGAAGGCCTCGACGACGACACCATCTATCCCAACGGCATTTCCACCTCCCTGCCGCGCGAGGCGCAGCGCGCACTGGTCGCGACGATCCCCGGGCTCGAGCATGCGCGGATGCTGCGGCCCGGCTATGCCATCGAATACGATTTCGTCGATCCGCGCGAGCTCCGGGCGTCGCTCGAGACCCGCCGCATCCCCGGCCTGTTCTTTGCCGGGCAAATCAACGGTACGACCGGCTATGAGGAGGCGGCAGCGCAGGGGCTGACCGCCGGCCTCAACGCGGCGCTCTCGGCGGCAGGGCGCGCCGCCTGCGTGCTCGATCGGGCCAGCGCCTATATCGGCGTGCTCATCGACGATCTGGTGACGCGCGGCACCAGCGAGCCCTATCGCATGTTCACCTCGCGCGCCGAGTACCGGCTGGTGCTGCGGGCGGATAATGCCGACCAGCGGCTGACACCGCTGGGGATGCGGCTCGGCTGCGTCGGACGGGCGCGCGCCACCGTTTTTGCGGCGAAGCGACAGGCGCTGGAGCAGGGGCGGGCGCTGATCCGACGCTTGGCGCTGTCGCCCTCGGCGCTGCGCAAGCAGGGCATTGCCGTCAATGCCGATGGCGTGCCGCGTTCGGCCGCCGAATTACTGGGCTATTCCGGCATCGATATGAGCCGCCTCGCGGCGATCTGGCCCGAGCTTGCTGAGATTCCCGCAGAGATCGCCGAGCAGCTCGAGATCGACGCGCGCTATGCCGGCTATATCGAGCGTCAGGAGGCGGATATCCGCGCCTTCCGGCGCGACGAGGCCCTCCAGCTGCCCCGAGGCATCGATTACACGGCGATTGGCAGCTTATCCACAGAGATACGCACAAAGTTGCAGGCAGCGCAGCCGGAAACCTTGGGTGCTGCAGCGCGCGTTTCCGGGGTGACGCCAGCGGCCCTGGTTGCTTTGCTGCGTTATGTGCGGCGTGAAGTGGCGGTGGTCGAGGCGTGACCATGCGGCCAACCAGGGTCCCTCTGGGGCCGGGCGGCTTCCAGAAGTTAACGAATGTTTCACGTGAAACGCTCGACCGCCTGATCCGCTATGTCGATCTGCTCACCGCCTGGAATGCCCGCATAAACCTGGTCGGCCGCAACACGGTGGGCGATGTCTGGCGGCGGCATCTTCTCGACTCGGCGCAGATCTATCCCCGCATTCCACAGGGAACCCGGGTGTTGATAGATTTGGGCAGCGGGGCAGGGCTCCCCGGCCTCATTCTGTCGATTCTCGGCGTCCCCGAGGTCCATCTGGTCGAATCGGACATGCGCAAGGCGGTGTTCTTGCGCGAGGCGGTGCGGGTCACCGGCGCGACAGCGAGCGTCCATGCCTTGCGAATCGACCGGATGAAACCTGTCGTTGCAGAAGTGGTGACCGCACGCGCCTTGGCGCCCCTCTCCGAGCTGCTGGAAATCTCCGAGCGATTCCGGGGTCCTGGAACAATCTGCCTGTTTCCCAAGGGGGAAACCGTCCGGGAAGAATTGACCGATGCAATCAAACAGTGGAAGATGACCGCGCACCAATCGCCGAGCCTGTCCGACCCC
>DASWFH010000455.1:0-1667 GCA_036394355.1 Allostellaceae bacterium
GGCGAGCGACACCATCGCCGGCGCCGAAGCCGAAGCGCAGATCCAGGTCGGCAAGCTGCGGCT
Source organism: Allostellaceae bacterium (assembly GCA_036394355.1). Taxonomy (GTDB): domain Bacteria; phylum Pseudomonadota; class Alphaproteobacteria; order ATCC43930; family CGMCC-115725; genus DAHUYF01. The sequence goes on from DASWFH010000455.1 coordinate 64, forward strand.
GCGCTACGCGCTCGCCACCGCCGAGCGCGCCGGCTACATCTCGCTGGGCGTGGCGCGCATCATCGAGGTGCGCGCCGATCGCTCGGTGCTGATCGACGACAAGTACATCGCGCCCTGCCTCAATTGCGCGACGCAGCAGCCCTTGGCGGGCTTCCTCGCCGAGCTGCACGGCCTCCTGCACCATCGCGGCGAGGCGGTGGCGGCGCGCGTCGCCGCGCCCGGTGCCACGGGCGTCGCCGAGATCGCCGATTTCCTCCTGCTGCAAGTGGTGACCCGCTACGAGCCGTTGCTCGCGCATTACCAGGCGGAAGCGGGCGCGCTGCACCCGGAGCTGCTCTACGCCACCTGTCTTGAGATGGCCGGCGAGCTCTCCACCTTCACCTCGCGCCAGAAGCGGCCGGCGAAATTCCCGCCCTACAAGCATGACGAGCTGCAGCAAAGCTTCGCGCCGGTCATCGCCGAGCTGCGCCAAGCCCTGAGCGCAGTGCTCGAGCAGAACGCCATCCCCATCCCGTTGCAGGAGCGGCAATACGGCATACGCGTCGCCGTCGTCCAGGACCGCACGCTGTTCACCAATGCCGCCTTCGTGCTGGCGGTAAAGGCCGAGGTGCAGGCCGAGCTGCTGCGCCGCAATTTCGTGGCGCAAGTCAAAATCGGCCCGGTCGAGCAGATCGCACAGCTCGTCAATGTCGCGCTGCCGGGCATTGCGGTGCGGCCGCTGCCGGTGGCGCCGCGCCAGCTGCCCTATCACAGCGGCACCGTCTATTTCGAGTTCGATCGCTCCGGCCCGCTGTGGAAGCAGCTGCAGAAGCCCGGCGGCTCCGGCGGTCTCGCCCTCTTTGTCGGCGGCGAGTTCCCGGGCCTGGAAATGGAGCTCTGGGCGATCAAGGGCTGATCCAGGAAGGCGAGGGGCCATGAGCCACGACGATCCTTTCTCTGCCGGTTCGGAAAAAACGGTGATCCGCCCGAACCCGGGCGGCCGTCGCGGCGCGGCATCAGGACCGGCGCCGGCCGGCGCCCCCGCGGCTGCGCCGCGCATGGCCGACACCCCGGCGGCGCTGCCCGACATCGGTGCCAATGTACTGGTGAGCGCGGCGGCGCCGCTCCTGGCGCTGGCGGTGCGCCTGCGCGGCACCGCGTCGCTGGCCAATGTCGATGCGCTGCGCGAGCGCGTCGTCCAGGAGATCCGCGCCTTCGAGCGGCGCGTCTCCGGCGCGAGCCTGCCGCGCGAGGCGCTGCGCGGCGGCCACTACGCCATCTGCGCCACCATCGACGACGTCATCACCAACACGCCCTGGGGCAGCGGCGCGCAATGGGCGCGGCAGAGCATGTGCAGCGTGTTCCACAACGACGTCGCCGGCGGTGAGCGCTTCTTCGAGTTTCTCACTCATTTCGAGCGCGAGCCCGGCCGCTACGGCGATGTGCTCGAGCTCATGTATCTCTGCCTGTCGCTCGGCTTCGAGGGGCGCTTGCGCGTGGCGCAGCGCGGCGTCTCCGAGCTGAGCCGCGTGCGCGAGGGCCTCTACAATCTGCTGCGCCAGATCCGCGGCGATTTCGACCGCACGCTGTCGCCGCAATGGCGCGGCCTCGAGGCGCCGCATCGC
>DASWFH010000456.1:0-4779 GCA_036394355.1 Allostellaceae bacterium
CTCTATGGCGCCTTCATCGGCGTGCCGCTCTACATGATCCTGCAGGACCGCTTCGCCCAGGCCGATCCGGTCTATTGGGATTTCTGGATCGGCTTGCTGCTGATCGTCGTCGTCGTCTTCGCGCGCGGCGGCGTGCTGGGCCTCGCCGAGCGGATCGCGCAGCGCCTGAGGAGTCGGCGATGAGCGCGGCACTCGAGACGCACGGCCTGTGCAAGAGCTTCGGCGCGCTCGCGGTCGCCAGCGATATCGAGTTCCGCCTCGAGCAGGGCGCGCGGCATGCGCTGATCGGGCCGAACGGCGCCGGCAAGACCACTTTCGTCAATCTGGTGACGGGCGCGCTGGCGCCAAGCGCCGGCCGCATCCTGCTCGACGGCGACGACGTCACGGCGCTGCCGCAGGCGCAGCGCGTCAAGCGCGGCCTCGCCCGCACCTTCCAGATCAACACGCTGTTCCGCGGCCTGAGCGTCCTCGAGAATATCTGCCTTGCCATCGGCGAACGGCTTGGCGTCGCCGGCGACATCTACCGCCCGGCGGGATCGCGGCGCGACGTCGTCGACGAGGCCTACGCCGCGCTCGAGCGCCTGGGCCTCGCCACCGATGCCCAGCGCCTCGTGCGCGAACTGTCTTACGGCCGCCAGCGCCTCGTCGAGCTCGCCGTGGCGCTCGGCCTCAAGCCCAAGGTGCTGCTGCTCGACGAGCCGGCGGCCGGCGTTCCGTCCTCGGAGAGCGGCATCATCGTCGACATCGTCGAGAGCCTGCCGGCGGATATCGCGCTGCTCATCATCGAGCACGACATGGATCTGGTGTTCCGCCTGGCGCGGCGCATCACCGTGCTGGTGCAGGGGGCGGTCCTCGTCGAGGGCACGCCGCAGGAGATCGCCGCCGACCCGCGCGTGCGCGAGGTCTATCTCGGCGAGCGCGCCCCGGCATGAGCGACGCACCCGGCATCGTGCTCGAGGGCGTGCGCGCGGGATATGGCGAGACGGTGGTGCTCGAGGGCGTGTCGCTGACCTTGCCGCCGCGCGGTACTCTTGCCGTGCTCGGCAGGAACGGCGTCGGCAAGACGACGCTGCTGGCGACGATCATGGGGCACACGACGCTGCATGGCGGCGCCATCCGCCTCGGGCCGCGCGAGGTGAGCCGGCTCGCGCCCTATCGGCGCGCCCGGCTCGGCATCGGCTGGGTGCCGCAGGAGCGCGAGATCTTCCGCTCGCTCAGCGTCGATGAAAACCTCGCCGTGGCGGCGCGCGCGGGCCGCTGGTCCGCGTCGCGCATCTACGATCTCTTCCCTTCGCTGGCGGCGCGGCGGCGCAACTACGGCAACCAGCTCTCCGGCGGCGAGCAGCAGATGCTGGCGATCGGCCGCGCCCTCATGGGCAATCCCGCCGTGCTGCTGATGGACGAGCCGCTCGAGGGCCTGGCGCCGGTGATCGTCGATACCGTGTTCAAGAGCATCGAGCGGCTGAAGCGCGAGGACGCGCTCGCCATCGTGCTGGTCGAGCAGCATGCGCGCCAGGCGCTCGCCGCCACCGAACGCGTCATCGTGCTCGAGCGCGGCAAGATCGTGCATGAAGGCGACAGCCGCGCCCTCCTCGCCGCCCCCGAGCGCATCGCTCAGCTCATGGGCATCGAGCGGCGTTCGCCCGCGCACGGCCCCTCGTCGTAATTTCTGTGGTGAGGTGGTGGGCAGCGCGCTGGCGCTGCTGCTGCGCCGCTTGGAGCGGCGTGCCCGGTGCCGAGATGCGCTATCCCTGGCAAAGCAACGGCACCGACCGCTATCATCGGGCGGGTTCGGCGGGGAATGGCGCGGCATGAGCTACACCGGCTTCTACATCAATCTCGATCGAAGCCGCGAGCGACGGGCGGAAATCGAGGCGCAACTGGCGCAGCACAAGCTCGAGCACGTCTATGCCCGCTTCAAGGCGGCGGACGGCAATGCCCTCGATCTGCCGAACCCGCATCTCAAAAGCGGCGAGATGGGATGCTTCACCTCGCACTATCTCCTGCTGAAAAAGAATCTCGACGCCCCGAAACATCTGCATGTCATCGAAGACGACGTCGTGTTCTCGAGCCACGTCGAAAAGGTGATTCGCGCGACCATCGACAATGGCGGGATCAATAGCTACGACATTATCTTCACGGATACCTACATTCCCATCAACGTCGATGCCTTCCGCATGTACAAGGAACTCTACGACCGTAGCGTCGTGCGCGACGGTTCGGGAGCGATCGTCAACGCCGCGTTCAACGTCATCGACCTCGCGGGCCTGCTGTTCGCGACGACGTCCTCCTATCTCGTCAACGCGAAATCCATCCGCAAGCTCTACAACATCTACACCAAGGAGATCACCAATAGCCCGCGCGTGCCGATCGACCTGCTGATCCGCGCCAAGGCGGCGCAAGGCGTCATCAAGGTCGGCTGCATCTTTCCCTTCATCACCTCGATCCGCCTCGATGGCGGGCTCGACACGACGATCGCCGATCGGGCCGAGATCGGCCGGCACGATAAGCTAACCGTGCTGGCGGGGGACATCGCGCGGCAGTCCTTCTTCGTCGAGGCGAGCTTGAGCAAATGCCGCGACTTTGCGGACAAATTCCTGGCGCCGCCGCCGGGCGACACGCATCACGCGCTCCTGACCAGCATCCTCGGCTTCGCCATCGGCAGTGGTTACCGCGCGATCTGACAATCCGCGGTCAAAGCTGCGCCAACGCCCAGACCGTCGCGGGGTACTCGGGCTCGTTCTCGAGCGAATGCTGGCCAGGGTCGTAGACTTCCCAGCGCGTGAAATTGGCGATGATGCAGTCGCGGTTGCCCCAGCCGCCGGACTTGATTTTCGCCGGGTCGAAACCGCAATCCTCGAGCAGGCAGCGCAGCCCCTCCTCGGTCCAGCGCCAGAGATCGAGCGGCGAGGGATGGACGCGCAGCAGGAAGGGCGTGCTGACCAGGCAATACCCCTCCTCGCGCAGCGACTCGCGGACATTCTTCACCGCGCGGGAGGGATGGCGCACATGCTCCAGCACCTGGTCGAGGATGATCAGCTCGAACTTCTCCTTGGTCGGCTGCGCGCACACGTCATAGTCGGGATAGGACAAGCTCTTGTAGCTCTTGAACGTGAACGCGTCTTTCCAGCCCTCGCCGGAGATCTCCAGCACGTCGCGGCGCTCGGGCGCGATCGCCGCGAGCAGCTTGCGCACCTCGTCGACCATGACGTAGCGCACCCAATGCAGCCGCCCCGGCGCGAAGGCGGTCGCCTGCTCCAGGTTCATGCGGGCTTCGGTATAGTAGGGGCGCAGCCGCAACGCTCTACCGAAGCATTGCACCGCCTCGCCCACCTGCCCGAGGGCGAGGTGCGCCTCGCCGAGGCGGTTGTGAAATTCGGGAACGCGGCCGTCGCGCGCGATGGCGCCGTGCATGAGGTCGAGCGCAACATTGGGCTGCCGGCGCTGCAGCGCGATCAGCGCCAGGAAATGGAGCGCCTTCGGCTGCGTCGGCTCGACCGTCAGGATCTCGCGGTACTTGCGCTCCGCCTCGGCGACGCGGCCGGCGCGGTGATCGGCAACCGCCTCGTCCAGCTTCTGTGCCATGCCGGCCATGCTCTCCGCTCCCGCCGTGCTCGCCATGCCGCATCCGGGCGTACTGTGGACCACCCGTCCGCCAGCGGCAACCGCGCGGTGACGGACATCCTGGCGCAGGCCGCGGCGGGAACAACGCGCGGCGCCAAGAAAAACACGCCAACCTTGTGGCTGGCGGTGTAAGCATCGGAAACCTTCGTAACTTTAGCGGCGCAGTCGGGTCGGCGCCCCAGGGCGAGGACGCGGCGGCGGACGATAGCCATGGCAGCGCTCCGGCAATTTCGTTAGGGTCTCGTCCGTCCCCGTCGCGGCACCATTCCTCGCCATGACATCGAGCATGCCCCCATCTCCAGCGGCCGGTCGCCTCGCCGAGATCGAGGCGGCACTGCGGCGCGCCACCAAGCAGCGGCCGCGCGACGCCGAAGCGCATTTCCGGCTCGGCATGGTGCAGCACCAGCAGGGTCGACTCGCCGAGGCCGAGCGCTGCTATCGCACCGCGCTCCGCCTGAGCCCGGACAATGCCGACGCGCTCAACAATCTGAGCCTGGTGCTGGAGCAGCGCGGGCAGTTGCCGGAAGCCGAGGCGCTGCTGCGCCGCGCGCTCGACGTTCAGCCGCAGAAGGGGCTGCTGCAATGCAATCTGGCGCGGCTGCTGCTGGGGCAAGGCCGCCTCGAGGATGCGGCGGCGATCTTTGCCCGTGCCGTCGACTTGCCCGAGGTCGCGGCGGCCGCGCAGTACGGGCTCGCCACCATCCGCCAGCGCCAGCAGCGCCTAGCCGAAGCAGAGACGCATTACCGCGCCGCGCTGGCGCACGAGCCGCGCTTCGTCGACGCGCTCAACGATCTGGGCATCTTGCTGCGCCGCACCGGGCGCGATGCCGAGGCGGAGGAGTCGTTCCGCCGCGTCATCCGGCTGCGCCCGGATTTCGCGCCCGCCCATCTCAATTTCGGCGTGCTGCTGCTCGACCGCGAGCGGCTCGACGAGGCCGCCGCCGCGTTCGAGCGCGCCCACCGGCTCCAGCCTGATGCGGCCGACACCCATTACTATCTCGGCGCCGTGGCCCGCGAGCGCTACCAGCGCGAGGCGTCAGAAGCGGCCTTCAACCGCGCCGTCGCCCTCGACCCGTGCCATGCGGCGGCGCTGAGCATGCTGGGCATCATGCTGCAAGAGGCGGGACGACTGGCCGAGGCGGAGCAGATGTTCCG
>DASWFH010000457.1:0-7317 GCA_036394355.1 Allostellaceae bacterium
CAAGATCGAAGCGGCCGAAGGCGGGATGCTCGATCACCTGCCACGCCATCGCCGGCACGCCGCCGAAGCCGGTGACGCGCTCGCGCTCCATGAGCTGCATGGCCCGCTCCGGGTCCCAGCGATACATCAGCACGATCTTGCCGCCGTTGAGCAGGGCGGGGCAGAGCGTCGAATGGCAGCCGGTGGCGTGGAAGAACGGCACCGACAGCAGAATGGCCCGCTTTGGCGCCGTGCCCGGCGCCGGCAGCGCCTCGCCGCGGCGCAGCAGCGCGCGCGCCTGGGCAAAGGCGACGCTGGTGATGTTGGTGCAGATGTTGCGCTGGGTGCCGAGCGCGCCCTTGGGCTTGCCCGTGGTGCCCGAGGTGTAGAAGATCGTGGCGTCGTCCTCGGGATCGATGCTCATCGCCGGCAGCGTGGCATCGGCGTTCGGCGGCCCCATCGCCTGCTCGAAGGGGACGAGGCCCGGCGGCAGCGGCTTGGTCGCGCGCGCGACGATCGTCGCCGTGAGCCGCAGCGCGAGGAGGTGCGGGAGCAGCCGCTCGGCCCGCTCGGCATCGGCGATGAGCACGCTCGCGCCGGAATCGGCGAGGCAATAATCGAGCTCGGGGCCTGTCATCCACGCGTTCAGCGGCACGACGATCGCGCCGACCGCCGCCGCCGCCCAGAATGCCACCGACCATTCCGGGAAATTGCGCATGGCGATCGCGACCCGATCGCCCTTGCGGACGCCGTAGCGCTCGGAGAGGGTGCGCGCCAGGACGGCGCAGCGCCGGTAATGCTCGGCGAAGGTGAGCCGCTCGTCCTCATAGACCAAGAAGGGCAAGTCGCCATGCGCGCGGCTGCCCTCGAGCACCGCGCGCAGCGAGGCCGGCGCGTTCTTCCACACGCGCGTGCGCAGGCCGCGGATCTCCCTTTCTTCCATCGCGAAGGGCGCGCCCGGCGCGGTGAGCGCCGCGACGGCCTCGGCGATCGACAATCCGGCCACGTTTCCATCCCCGTTTCTTTGTCCTCCGCGCCTGAGCCGGCGCGGAGTTGCGAGCCTAAGGGAATTCGACCGATGCGCCAACCTCGCGCCAACCTCGGCGGCGCGCGCGGAAGGATCCGCCGCGCGGCGCGCTAAGCGCGGGCGGGCGACAGATTGGCGGGGCCGCCCGGCGCGAAAGGATCGGCTCCCGCCGCCGTGCCGGCCGTGCGGAGTCCGGCGCTGCCGCCCGCGATCGCCGCGGGTAGGCGGATGGTGAAACAGGAGCCGCGGCCGGGCTCGCTTTCGGCGAGAATCTCGCCGCCCATGAGCTGGCAGAGCTTCTGGCTCAAGGCGAGGCCGAGCCCCGTGCCGCCGTATTTGCTCGCCGTGTCCGGCTCGGCCTGGGTGAAGTTGTTGAACAGCTTGGCGAGGTTGCCCGGGCTGATGCCGATGCCGGTATCGCGCACGGCGATGGCGAGCCAGTCGCCCATGGCGTGGCGCTCGCGCCGGACGCCCAGGGTGACGCGGCCGTTGGCGGTGAATTTGGCCGCGTTGCTCAGCAGGTTCAGCAGCGCCTGGCGCAGCTTGGTCGCGTCGGTGACGATGAGACCGACATCGGCGGCGCGCTCGATCACCAGGGTGTTGCCGTTCTCCTCGACCAGCGGCCGGCAGGTCTCGGCGATCTCGTCGACGAAGCGGCCAAGCTCGATCGGGGCAGCGACCACATCCATGCGGCCGGCCTCGATCTTGGAGAGGTCGAGCACGTCGCTCACCAGCGACAGCAGGTGCCGCCCGGCGCTGTGGATGCGGCGGAGGTCGGCGATCCGCTCCTCGCGCCGATCGCGCTCGGCATCCTCGAGCAGGAGCTCGCTGTAGCCGATCACCGCGTTGAGCGGCGTGCGCAGCTCATGGCTCATCGCCGCGAGGAATTGCGATTTTGTCCGGTTGGCTTGCTCGGCGGTCTCCTTGGCCTGCTGCAGGCCGCTGATCAGCGCGGCGTTCTCGAGTTGGAGGCGGATCGTCGCGGCGATGCTGCCGCTGAAGATGCGGGCGGCGGCAAACACCAGCGCGATATAGGCGAAGGCGACGCCGCCGAAGAGGATCGAAGGCGTGCCGCCATGCCAGAAGGCCGCCCCGGCGATGGGCAACGCGCAGCCCAGCACATAGCCGCCATGTGCCGGCAGGCACGACGCGTAGAACATCGTCCCCGATGCCAGCGTCCCCGCCAGGATGAGCACGATCACGCCGCGGATCTCGATGTCCGAGACGAGATAAAAGCTGATGCCGAAGAGCCCCCACATGAGCCCGGTGACGGTGACGGTGATGGTGAGCGGCCAGAGCCAGCGGGCGACCGCGGCATCGTCCTGGGCGATCGAGCGAAAGCGTGACCACTGCGCAAGGCGCACCACCGTGATGCCGAGAAGGCCCGCCGCCCAGACGAGCAGCAGCCGGCGATCGAGGTAGGACCACAGGATGGCGACGGCGAAGGCGGCGCCCAGCACCGCCCCCAGCAGCGCGACGGGCGACCGGGCGATGAGCCGGAGCTGCGTTGCCCGGATATTTTCCTGGCGGACAGCCACCACGAGACCTCCTGGACCCTCCTGGACGGGGCGATCCGATGGCAGCGCGCCGCCCAACCAAGATAGAGGTCCAGGTTGGATAAGGAACCTTTAATTGCCGCGTAACAACGCTGTCTCAGGCCGTTATCTGGTTGGCCGGCTTAGGCCGTTTGTCCGAACGGACTAACCGTTGGTCGACACTCGAGGCCTGATCTCCGCCCTAGTCTCCTGCTGCCGGCGCTGGTCGTCGACGCGCGTGGCCGCATCACCGCGGTAAACGACGCCCTGGCCGCTTGCGAGCGGCGCGGCGCGGAAAAGCGCGAGCGCGAGACGGAGCAAGGTCGCCGCCAATCGCCTGCCCGCGGAGAGCCGCGAGCGCGGCAATTTGCCGACGGTGACGGAGGCCGGCGAGCGCGTGAGTGGGAGCAGAGAGCCAGCCTCGGCCTGTCGCTGGTGCACGGCATGGTATCCGGCCATGGCGGCCACATCGAAGTGAGCAGCCGGGTCGGCAAAGGCACGACGTTCGAGAAGGTCCCCGCTACCGCCGCCCGCTCGCGCTAAGCGCGCGGTCGCGGGCGACCGCCGCTTCGGCGGCGCTCCAGGCGGCCCGGTCGAGGCACACTTCGCCGGACGCCGTTGCGGCTTGCGCCGGGAGGGCCGTCATGATGGTCGCCGCCAATTTGTCGAGACGATAGGGCTTGTCGAGCCGCGGAATGCTCGGTACATCGCCGCTCGGCAGATCGGCAAAGCCGGTGGCGAGAACAATCGGCAGGTTGGGACGCGCGTCGCGGACGCGAGCGGCGAGTTCCGTGCCGCTCATGCCCGGCATCGCCTGGTCGGTGATGACGAGATCGATCGCCGGCTCCAGGCGTATGAGCTCGAGCGCGAGCGTGCCGGAAGACGCGATCAGCGCGCGATGGCCGAGCTGCTCCAGCATTCCCGCCGTCGCCTCCGTTACCAGCGGGTCGTCATCGACGAGCAGGATGCAGCAACGCTGTGTCGGTGCGATCACGTCGTCGGCGGCGGGGAGCGGCGGCCGCGCGGCCGCGCTGTCGGCGACCGGCAGCCACAGCTCGACCGTGGTGCCCGCGCCCAACCGGCTCGAGACGCGGGCGATGCCGCCCGATTGCGCGGCGAGGCCATAGACCATCGAGAGGCCCAAGCCGGTGCCCTTGCCGACCTCCTTGGTGGTGAAGAACGGCTCCGCCGCGCGCTTCAACGTCACCTCATCCATGCCCGCGCCGGTGTCGGTGACGGCAAGACAGACATACTCACCGGGCTCGAGGCCTTGGACGTTGCCGGCTTCAACCCGGCGCGAGCGCGCGGCAATGGTGAGGCGCCCGCCCTGCGCCATCGCATCGCGCGCATTGAGAGCGAGGTTCAGGATCGCCAGCTCGAGCTGGTTGGGATCGACGCGGATGAGGGCGAGGTCGGTCTCGAACTGCATGGCGATCTCGATGGCGGGGCCGAGCGAGCGGTGCAGCATATCCGCCATGCCGCCGACGAGCTGGGCGGTGTCGACCGGCTCCGGCGACAGCTCCTGGCGCCGGGCGAAGGTGAGCATGCGCTTGGTGAGATTGGCGCCGCGCTCCGACGCGCGGATCGCGCCGTCGACGAGGCGGCGGACCGCGGGGTCGTCGGGCACGCTCTTCAGCAGCAAATCGAGATTGCCCAGCACGGCCATCAGCACGTTGTTGAAGTCGTGCGCCACGCCGCCGGTGAGCTGGCCCAGGCTCTCCAGCTTCTGCATCTCGTGCACCTGGGCCAGCGCCATCTCGCGCTCGCGGGTGCGCTCGTCGACGCGTCGCTCCAGCTCGGCGTTGCTGCGCTCCAGCTCGGCATTGGCGCGCGCCAGCTCGGCGGTGCGCTCCTCGACCCGTTGCTCGAGCTCGGCGTTGAGCCGCTCGAGCTGCCGCGTCTTGCGATAGAGCTCGGCGAAGATGCGCACCTTGGCGCGCAGCAGCTCCGGCACGACGGGCACGGGTACATAGTCGACGCCGCCCGACTCGTAGCCTTTGAGCCGATCGAGATCGGTGAGCGCGATGGCGGAGACGAAGATGATCGACGTCGTCTGGAAGCGCGGATGGTTGCGGATCATCGCCGCCAGCTCGAAGCCGTCGAGCTCGGGCATGCAGACGTCGATGAGGATGACGGCGATGTTGTTCTTGAGCAGATGCGTGAAGGCCTCCCGCGCCGACTCGGCGGCGATGAGGTTCTCGCCCAGCTCCTCGAGAATCGCCTGGTAGCTGAGCAGCTTCGCGCGCTGGTCGTCCACCAGCAGGATATTAACCGGGTCGTTGTCGCCCATTCGCCTTCATCCTGCTAGCGATGCAACCACATTCTGAGCGCCGAGAGAAGCTGCTCGGTGTTGACCGGCTTGGCGAGGTAGTCGGACGCGCCCGCCTCGAGGCACTTCTCGCGGTCGCCCTTCATCGCCTTGGCGGTGAGCGCGATGATGGGCAGACGGCGGAAGGCGGCGTTGCCGCGCATCACCTGCATGGTCTGATAGCCGTCCATCTCCGGCATCATGATGTCCATGAGGACGATGGCGACCTCGGGCGTGGCGTCGAGCAGCGCGATTGCCTCGCTCCCCGTGGTCGCGGTCAGCACGCGCATGCCGCGGCGTTCGAGAACGCTGCTGAGGGCGAAAATGTTGCGCGCGTCGTCGTCGACCAGCAGCGCGGTCTTGCCGAGGAGATCTTCGTCCGAGCTGTGCAGGCGCTCGAGCATGCGCTGCTTCGGTTCCGGCAGGTCCGCCACCACCCGGTGCAGGAAGAGCGCCGTCTCGTCGAGCAGCCGCTCCGGCGATTCGACGCCCTTCACCACGACGCTGCGCGCCATGGTGTGGAGCTGCGCGTCCTCGTCGGGCGAGAGCTCGCGGCCGGTAAAGACCACGACCGGGACGTCGGACAGCGCCGCGTCATCGCGGATCTGCTCGAGCAGGTCGAAACCCGACATGTCCGGCAGCCGCAGGTCGAGCACGACGCAATCGACCTTGCCCTGACGCAGCACGGCCAGGCCCTCGGCGCCGGACTCGACCGAGACGATGTCGATGTCGTCGTGACCCAAGAGCTGGGTGATGCTGAGGCGCTCGGCTGCGCTGTCCTCGATGACCAGCAGACGCTTGCGCCGCGGCCGGGTGTAGTCCTTGATCCGCGCCAGCGCGTTTTCCAACCCGTCCTTCGTCGCCGGCTTGGTCACGAAGGAGAAGGCGCCGCGGGCGAGCCCGTGCTGGCGATCCTCGTCCATGGTGACGATCTGCACGGGGATATGCCGCGTCGCCGCATCCTGCTTGAGCTGGCTCAGCACCGACCAGCCCAGCATGTCCGGCAGGAACACATCGAGCGAGACGGCGCTCGGCTGATACTCGCGCACCAGCGCCAGCGCATCGGCGCCGCGCTGGGTCACCAGGACCTTCAGCCCCGAATCATGCGCGAGGTCGACCATGATGCGCGCGTAATGCGGGTCGTCCTCGACGATGAGCAGCACCGCCTCGCCCGGCTGCACGGTGTCGCGGTCGTCCGGGATCGGCTCCACGGGAAGCTCGGTCAGTCGCATGCTGGCCTTGGCAGCGGCGATCGACGCCGGGCCGGGCGCCGCGCCGGTCCGCGCCGCCGCGGTCGGGCCGACATATTTGAGCGGCAGGTAGAGCGTGAAGGTGCTGCCCATGCCGGGCGTGCTGCGCAGCTGGATCTCGCCCCCCAGCAGGTTGGCCAGCTCGCGGCTGATGGCGAGGCCGAGCCCGGTGCCGCCGTATTTGCGGCTGGTGCTGGCGTCGGCTTGCTGGAACGCCTCGAAGATGATCCTCTGCTTCTCCGGCGGGATGCCGATGCCGGTATCGGAGACCTCGAAGGCGGCGACCGAGGGCGCCTGCCGCAAGGTCGGGCGATCGGGGCTCCAGCCGCCTGCCGCTGCCGAGATCGACAGCCGCACGCCGCCCTGCTCGGTGAACTTGAAGGCGTTCGACAGCAGGTTCTTCAGCACCTGCTGCAGGCGCTTCGAGTCGGTGATCATGCTGCGGTCGAGCTTGGGATCGATCTGCACGTCGAAGGCCAGGCCGCGGCTTTCCGCCTCGTGGCGGAACGGGCGCGCCACCATGTCCAGCAGGTTGGTGAAGAATACGTCCTCGGCGTCGACCGAAACGGTGCCGGACTCGATCTTGGAGAGATCGAGGATGTCGCTGATGAGGTTGAGCAGGTCGGTGCCGGCGGAGTGGATGGTGCGCGCGAACTCGACCTGCTTGGCGCTGAGATTGCCGTCGGGGTTCTCGACGAGCTGCTGGCCGAGGATGAGGATGCTGTTGAGCGGCGTGCGCAGCTCATGCGACATGTTGGCGAGGAATTCGGATTTGTATTTCGAGGTGAGCGCCAGCTCGGTGGCCTTCTCCTCGAGCGCGCGCCGGGCCTGCTCGATCTCCTGGTTCTTGCGCTCGACCTCGACGTTGCGCTCGGCGAGCTGCTGCGCCTTCTGCTCGAGCTGCTCGTTGGTCTGCTGCAGCTCGCGCTGCTGCGTCTGAAGCTCGGTCGCCAGCTGCTGCGACTGCTTGAGCAGCCCCTCGGTCTGCATCGTCGCCTCGATGCTGTTGAGCACGATGCCGATGCTCGCGGTGAGCTGATCGAGGAACGAGACCTGCAGATCGGTGAAGGCGCCGGCCGAGGCGAGCTCGATCACCGCCTTGACCTGCCCTTCGAAGAGGACGGGGAGCACGATGACGTTCTTCGGGATGAGCTTGAAGAGGCCGGAGCGGATCGGCACGACATTCGCCGGCACTTCGGCGATCAGCATGCGCTTGGC
>DASWFH010000458.1:0-9969 GCA_036394355.1 Allostellaceae bacterium
CTCAGCGGCGAGGAGGCGCTCGCCTTCTTCGACGCCATCGCGCCCATCGTCTATCGCGACACGGTCGACATGGAGAAGGCCTGGCTGCAGTCGCGCTACGGCAAGGGCGACGGCGCCGACTACATCAACTGCCCGCTCGACAAGCCGCAATACGAGGCCTTCGTCGCCGGCCTCGTCGCCGGCGACAAGACCGAGTTCCACGAGTGGGAGCAGGACACGCCCTATTTCGAGGGCTGCCTGCCGATCGAGGTGATGGCGGCCCGCGGCGTCGACACGCTGCGCTACGGGCCGATGAAGCCGGTCGGCTTGCGCGACCCGCACACCGGGCGCGGCGCCTATGCGGTGGTGCAGCTGCGCCAGGACAACGCGCTCGCCACGCTCTACAACATGGTGGGGTTCCAGACCAAGCTGAAGCATGCCGAGCAGAAGCGCCTCTTCCGCATGATCCCCGGCATCGAGCAGGCCGAGTTCGCGCGCCTCGGCGGCCTCCACCGCAACACCTTCCTCAACAGCCCGAAGCTGCTGGATGGCGGCTTGCGCCTCAAGGCGCTGCCGCGGCTGCGCTTCGCCGGCCAGATCACCGGCGTCGAGGGCTATGTCGAGAGCGCCGCCATCGGCCTGCTCGCCGGCCGCTTCGCCGCGACCGAGCGGCTCGGCCAGGACATCGCGCCGCCGCCTGCGACGACGGCGCTGGGCGCCCTCCTCCAGCACATCACCGGCGGCGCCGATGCCAGGACCTTCCAGCCGATGAACATCAATTTCGGCCTCTTCCCGCCGCTTCCCGAAGGGGTGATCACTCGCGGCAACCGCGGCGAGCGCAAACCGCTCCTGGCGCGCCGCGCGCTGGTCGATCTCGCGCACTGGCTCGGGCCGTCGCGCGCGGCGGCGGAGTGAGCGGCGCCGCCAAGCGCTGCAATTCGATCGTGCGTCCTTCGACGGGCTTAGGATGAGGACCATGGGAGAATGGCATCTGGAGGATGCCACGCACCAACGTCCCTCGTCCTGAGCCCGTCGAAGGACGCACCACGGGTATGCAGTTCTCCCTTACCGAAACTCCGACAACCTTTGCCGCTGGCCGCCTGCGCCATCGAAATTGGCGGGATCGAGCCAGCGCTCGAAGGCGGTTTTGAGCGCCGGCCATTCGCTGTCGATGATCGAGAACCACGCCGTGTCGCGGCTGCGGCCCTTGTAGACGATCGCCTGGCGGAAGATGCCCTCGAAGCGGAAGCCGAGCCGCGCCGCCGCGGCGCGCGAGGGCGCGTTGAGCGCGTCGCATTTCCACTCGTAGCGGCGATATCCCAGCTCGTCGAAGACGCGGCGCATCATCAGATACATCGCCTCGGTCGCGGCGGGGGTGCGCTGCAGGCGCGGGCTGTAGTTGATGCCGCCCACCTCGATGACGCCCGAGGCCGGGTCGATGCGCATGAGGCTGGCCACCCCCACGGCGCGCCCGCTCCGCCGCTTGAGGATGGCGTGGTAGAGCGGGTCGTCGCCGCAGCAGAACTGCTCCATCCAGCCGCGGTAGTCGTCCCACCGCGTGAACGGGCCGTAGGGCAGATAGGTCCAGTTCCGCCCGTCGTGGTCGTCGCCGTTCGCGGCGAAGAGGTCGGCGGCGTGGCGGCCCGGGTCGATCGCCTCGAGCCGGCAGAACCGCCCCTCCATGGCCGTGCGCGGCGGCCGCGGCCGCGCCTGCCAACCGGGCAGCGGCGGGCCGATCGGCTGGCCGAGAGGATTGAGCTGCTGTGTCATGCCGCCCGGCATCGTCAGTAGCGCCGCGCCAGCGCGGCCAGGGTGAGCCGCCAGCTGCGCCAGGGGTCGCGCCCGGCCAGCCGCCGGTCGAACGGATCGTACTCGGCGCGCGCGAGCCTGGCGAGATCAGCGGCGGCCAGCACCGCCGGCAGCAGCGCCGGCAGCGCCGCGCGCGGCACCGCGCCGCGCCGCGCACGCGCGTTCGCCAGATGCCCCGCGGCGGCTGCGGCCACCTGCTCGACGACGCGCCGCAGCGCCGGCGAGGAGCGCAGCTCGAACACCTCCTCGTCGACGCGCAAGCCCGCGGCGAGGCACAGGTCGCGCGGCAAATAGAGGCGCTTCGTGCGCGCGTGAAATGGCAGGGCGCGCAGCAGGCCGGTGAGCGCATAGGCGATGCCGACGGCGCGCCCTGCGGCGATGGCGGCTTCGCCGCGTTCGCCCAGCACCTCCAGCGCGAGCCAGACGAGGCGCGCCGAACTGCCTTCGGCGTAAGACTCGAGCGCGGCCAGCGACTCCGGCGCCTCGCCGCCGAGGTCGAATTCGCGTGCGGCGATCAGCGCGTCGAAATGCGCGCGGCTGAGGCCGCGGTCGCGAATCGCCCCGGCGAGCGGCGCGGCCACCTCGTGCGGACGCACCGCGCCGCCGGCATAGATGACGTCGAGGCTCTCGCGCCACCATTGCAGGCGGATCTGGCCCAGCACCGGCTCGCTCACCACCTCGCGCGTCTTGGCGATCTCGTAATTGAAGGCACAGAGCGCCAGGAGCGCGTCGCGCCGCGCCGCGGGGGCGAAGAGCGCGGTGAGGAAGCGGTCGCGGTCGTGCTGCCGCACCAGGCGCGCCAGCGGGGACAGACTCTGCGACTCGGCCAAGCTGATTTCCCCTAACGCGACTCGCGCAATCGATTGCCGATATTAAGCCAGGCGTTTATCATACCGCCTCCAAAGAAAGCGATCGATCTGCCACGGGGGAAACGATGAAGAATCCACTGGACTCGCTGCAAAGCACGGTCGTGCTCGGCTTCGTGCTCACGGTTGTGCTGATCCTGCTGATCCACGCTATTGCCTGACGCGGCAGAGGGGGAAACCATGGAATTCGTCAGCTTCGCTTGGTGGACGATGGCCTTCCGCTGGCTGCATGTCATCAGCGGCATCATGTGGATCGGGCATCTCTGGTATTTCAACTTCGTGCAGACGCCGTCGATGCCCAAGATCCCCGACGAGCAGAAGCCGGCGATCACCAAATTCATCGCGCCGACCGCGCTGTTCTGGTTCCGCTGGGGCGCCATGGCGACGATCGTCACCGGCCTCATCCTCGCCGGGATGAACGGCTACCTGGGGAGCGCGATCAAGCTCGGCATCGGTGACCACAACGCGCATAACACCGCCATCGGCTTCGGCATGTGGCTCGGCACCATCATGTGGTTCAATGTCTGGTTCCTCATCTGGCCGAACCAGAAGAAGGTGCTGGGCATTGTCCCGGCGCAGCCCGACGAGAAGAAGCGCGCCGGGCGCATCGCCGGGCTCGCCTCCCGCACCAACACCATGCTGTCGATCCCCATGCTCTACGCCATGGTCGGCGCCGGCCACTACTACTAGATCGCAGCAATCTCGCCACCTCTCGGGGAACCGGGGCCGCAAGGCCCCGTTCCTTTTTCGTCAACCTCTGTCGTCCACCGCTGCGGCACGAGCCGCCGCAGGCCGTTTTAGCATGAAGGATCAAAAATGGCTTTCGAACTCCCGCCTCTGCCCTATCCCAAGGATGGCCTCGAGCCGCATATGTCGTCGCGCACGCTCGAGTTCCATCACGGCAAGCACCATGCCGCCTATGTCGCGACGCTGAACAAGCTGGTCGAGAATACGCCCTTCGCCAACCAGCCGCTCGAGGACGTGATCCGCGCCACTGCCAAGGATGAATCCAAGGTGCAGATCTTCAACAACGCGGGGCAGAGCTGGAACCATACCTTTTTCTGGAATTGCATGCGGCCGCGTGGCGGCGGCCAGCCCGCCGGCGACGTGCTCAAGGCGATCGAGCAGGCCTTCGGCGGCTTCGACAAGTTCAAGCAGCAGTTCAAGGAGGCGGCGACCACGCAGTTCGGCAGCGGCTGGGCCTGGCTCGTGCGCGATGGCGGCACGCTCAAGGTGACCAAGACGCCCAATGCGGTCGACCCGGTGGCGCAAGGCCAGACCGCGCTGCTCACCTGCGATGTGTGGGAGCACGCCTATTACCTCGACTACCAGAACCGCCGGCCGGACTTCGTCCAGGTCTTCCTCGATCACCTCGTTAACTGGGAATTCGTCGCGAAGAACCTGGCCAAGGCTCGCTGAACGTTCGTTATCGCGCGGGAGGGCGGGTCTGCCCTGCCCTCCCGCTCAAATCCCGCAGTCTCCTCCCCAGCAAACAAAATAGTGCTTGCCGGCGAACGGCGCCGCAGGCAGTGATCGTCTTTATCGATCCGGGAGGAAAAGCATGGCCGCTTACGTGATCGTCGATCTCGATGTGACGGATGCCGGCGCCTTGGAGAGCTATCGCCGCGCGGTGCCGGCGACGGTGGGGAAATATGGCGGGCGCTTCATCGTGCGCGGCGGCGCCTTCGAAGTGCTCGAGGGCAACTGGACGCCGAAGCGCGTGGTCGTGCTGGAGTTCCCTACCATGGATGCGCTGAAGCGCTGGTACCGCTCGGACGATTACAAGCCGCTGCTGGCGGAGCGCCAGCGCCATTCCAAGGCCAATCTCATCGCCGTCGAAGGCGTCTGACCTCAGCCGGCGGGCAGCAGCGCCGCGGCAACGCGGCGCTCCTCGGCGAGCAGGATGTTGTAGGTGCGGCAGGCGGCGCCGGTGTCCATGGCGTCGACGACGATGCCGGCTTGGCGCAGCGCCTGGCGCAAGGCGGGGCGCACCGGCTGCATGCGCTTGCCGCAGCCCAGCAGCAGGATCTCGACGCCGCCATGCTCGATCACCGGGCGCAGGGTCTCGGCAGTGACGTCCGCGAGCGCCGTCACCGGCCAGCTCTCGGTCTTGTCGGGGAAGACCAGGATCGCGCCGCCGTAGCCGGCGCCGCTCACATGGAAGCTGCGCGCGCCGTAGCTGTCGATGACCTGACGGCCGGCCGGGATGAGCGGCGTGACGTCCATAGCTTTACGAAACCGGTTCGGTCTCCGCGGCCGCCGCTGGGGCTTCCTTGTCCCGGGCCGAGCCGCTGCGCCGCGGGCGGATGTAGTAGAGCAGCGGCGCGGCGATGAACAGCGAGGAATAGGTGCCGACGACGATGCCCCAGAGCATGGCGATGGAAAAGCCGCGCAGCACTTCGCCGCCGAACAGCAGCAGCGACAGCACCGCCAGCGTCGTCGTGCTGACCGTCAGGATGGTGCGCGACAGCGTCTCGTTCAGGCTCTTGTTGATGAGGGTGCGGAAATCCATCGTCTTGTATTTCCGCATCGTCTCGCGCATACGGTCATAGATGACGACGGTGTCGTTGATGGAATAGCCGGCGATGGTGAGGATCGCCGCCAGCGTCGTCAGGTTGAAGTCGATCTGCAGCAGCGAGAAGAGGCCGACGGTGGTGATGGTGTCGTGCAGCGTCGACAGCATGGCGCCGACGCCGAATTGCCACTCGAAGCGCAGCCAGACATAAGCGGCGATGGCGAACAGCGCGAGCACCGTGGCGATGACGCCGGCGCGGATGAGCTCGGCGCCGACGGTCGGGCCGACCACTTCGGTGCGGCGGTACTCGACATTGCCGCCGAGCGCCTCCTTGACCTTCTGCACCCCCTGTTCTTGCGCCTTGTCGTCGCCGGGCTGGCGCGCCAGGCGGATCAGCACGTCATCGGCAGCGCCGAATTGCTGCAGCGAGACGTCGCCGAGCCCGATGCCGTTGAGCGTGCCGCGCATCTGCGCGAGATCGGCGGGCCCGTTGAGGGTGCGCACCTCCATCAGCGTGCCGCCGCTGAAGTCGATGCCGTAATTCAGCCCCTCCACCAGGAACAGCACGATCGAGCCGATGGTCAGCAGCGCCGACAGCGCGAAGCCGACCTTGTGCCACCCCATGAAATCGATGTTGGGGATCTTGCGGATGATGATGAGCGGACGCAGCATGGGCGATCAGATCGGCAGAAGCTTCGGCTTGGCGCGGCGCACCCAGGTGACGATGAGCAGCCGCGTCACCAGGATGGCCGAGAACAGCGAGGTGATGACGCCGAGGCTCAAGGTCACGGCGAAGCCCTTGACCGGGCCGGAGCCCAGCCAGAACATCAGGAAGCCGGCGACCAGCGTCGTCACATGGCTGTCGAAGATGGTGCCGAAGGCGCGCTCGAACCCGGCCTGCAGCGACGAGATCAGCGAGCGGCCGCCGCGCACCTCCTCGCGGATGCGCTCGTAGATCAGCACGTTGGCGTCGACCGCCATGCCCATGGTGAGGGCGATGCCGGCGATGCCCGGCAGGGTCAGCGTCGCGCCGAGCAGCGACAGGCTGCCGAGCAGCAGGCAGAGATTGAAGAACAGCGCGATGTTGGCGTAGATGCCGAACTGCCCGTAGAACACGATCATGAAGAGCACGACCAGCGCGACGCCGACGAAGCTGGCGAGCGCGCCGGCATGGATCGAATCGGCGCCGAGGCCTGGACCCACCGTGCGCTCCTCGAGAATCGTGAGCGGCGCCGGCAACGCGCCCGCGCGCAACAGCAGCGCCAGGTCCTCGGCGGTCTGCGAGGTGAAGTTGCCGGAGATCTGGCCGCGCCCTTGCGTGATGGGCTCGCGGATCACCGGCGCGCTGATCACCTTGTTGTCGAGCACGATGGCGAAGAGCTTGCCGACATTGGCGCGGGTCGCATCGGCGAAGCGCCGCGCGCCCGTCGAATCGAAGGTGAAGGCGACCACCGGCGCGCCGTTGTTGTCGAAGGTCGATTGCGCGTCGGTCAGCGTGTCGCCGCTGACCATGACGCGCTTCTGCACGACGATCGCCGCGCCCTGCCCGGCGCGGCCGTCCTGCAGCGGCAGCAGCTCGTCGCCGGGCGGCAGGTGGCCGCGCTTGGCGTCCTCGACATTGACGCTCTCGTCGACGAAGCGCAGCGTCAGCTTGGCGGTGCGACCGATGAGCTGCTTGACGTGCTCGGGATTCTCGACCCCGGGAAGCTGGACGAGGATGCGGTCCTGCCCCTCGCGCTCGATGATCGGCTCCTTGGTGCCGGTCTCGTCGATGCGCCGGCGCACGATCTCGATCGACTGCTCGACCGCGGAGCGGGTGCGCGCCTCGAGCGCGACGGGGTTGGGCTTGAGCGTGATGTCGCCGTCCGTGCCGACGGCCATGTCGATCTCGGGGTCGATCTTCTTGACGATGGCGCGGACATCGTCGAGCCGCTCGGGCTCGCGCAGCGTGAAGGCGACGTGGTCGCCCTCGGCGTTGAGCCCGGTATAGCCGATGCGCGCCGTGCGGAACTCGCTGCGCAGCGAATCGACCAGCGCGTTGAAGCGCTCGCGCCGGACGGCACCCATATCGACCTCGAGCAGCAGATGCGAGCCGCCGCGAAGATCGAGGCCGAGGCTCACCTGCTTCTTCGGGACCCACCCCGGCAAGGCAGCGAGCGTCTGCGGCGAGAACAGATTGGGCAGGCTCAGCAGGACGCCCAGGGCGCAAATCCCCAGGATCAGCGTCACCAGCCATTTCGGAAAGTAAAGCATAGGCGGGTCCGGCTACTTGCCGCCGGCGGCGCGGCGGGCGCTTCCCTTGCCCTTGTCGGCGTCCGCGTCGTCCTGCTGGACGTCGTCCTTGTCGCTCTTGGCGGCGACCGGCTCGGTCTTGGCCAGCACGGTGGTGATGGTGCTGCGCACCACCCGGACGCGCATGCCCTCGGCAATGTCGACCAGCACCTCGTCGTCGCCGACCACCTTGGCGACGGTGCCGATGATGCCGCCGCCGGTGACGACGCGGTCACCGCGCCGCAACGCGCCCAGCATGTTGCGGTGCTCGCGCGTCTTCTGCTGCTGCGGCCGGATGACGAAGAAATAGAATACGACGAAGATCAGCACGAACGGTGCGAATTGCACCAGTGTACTCGCGCTGTCTCCGAACGCCTGCGCATAGGCGGGCGAGATGAACATCGACGACTCCTCGCGTGACGGACCAGCATGGAGGGCCGGCCGCGCCGCGCCGCATTCGTACTGGACTTGACCAGAAAGAGCAATGGCAGGGAGGGACCGCGCCCATCGGCTCGCCGGCCTGCCCCAAGGTTGACGGCTTCCGGGGCGATGCTTAGGGTCCGCCCGCGCCGAGCCTCCCCTCCTCGTATATGGCGAGCCCGCGAGCAAAAGTCGATGACGGATACCCGCAAGCTGGAACCTTTATTGCAGCGCGTCGCCGCGGCGCTGGACCGGCTCGCCCCGCCTCCGCCGCCCGACCTCGACCTCGACCTCGCCGACGCCTTCGTCTGGCACGCCGAGCGCGGCTGGCTCGAGCCGGTGCCGGCGGTCAACCGCGTCGACCTCGAGCTGCTTCAGGGCATCGACCGGGTGCGCGATATCCTGCTCGACAACACCCGCCGCTTCGCCGCCGGGCTGCCGGCCAACAACGTGCTGCTGTGGGGCGCGCGCGGCATGGGCAAGAGCTCGCTGGTCAAGGCGGCGCATGCCACGGTGAACGCCGAGGCGCCGCGCACGCTCGTCCTGGTCGAGATCCACCGCGAGGACATCCCGACCCTGCCGCGGCTGCTGGCGCTGCTGCGCCGGACGGAGCGGCGCTGCCTCCTCTTCTGCGACGACCTCTCCTTCGACCAGCAGGACACCAGCTACAAATCGCTCAAGGCCGTGCTCGAGGGCGGCATCGAGGGCCGGCCGACCAATGTCGTCCTCTACGCCACCTCGAACCGGCGCCACCTTTTATCGCGCGACATGATCGAGAACGAGCGCTCGACGGCCATCAACCCCGGCGAGGCGGTCGAGGAGAAGATCTCGCTCTCCGACCGCTTCGGCCTGTGGCTCGGCTTCCACGCCTGCGACCAGGAGACCTACCACGCCATGGTGCGCGGCTATGCCACGCGCTACGGCCTCGACCTGCCGCCCGAGCAGCTGCGCGCCGAAGCCAGCGAATGGGCGATCACCCGCGGCGCCCGCTCCGGCCGCGTCGCCTGGCAATACATCCAGGACCTCGCGGGCCGCCTCGGCAAGCAGATCGGAGCGGGCTGAATGTCCAGGGCGCTTCTCCGCCGTCGCACGATCGTGACTGGCAATCGCCCATTTTACGGCGCACGATCGAGCTGGTGAGCCTTCTCACTCGCTCCTGAAGGACCTTGCTCCCGAAGGATGACGGAGATGGCTTGGATGGCACGCTGGATCACGCTCGCCGCGGGATTGCTGCTCGGCGCCTGCGCCGTCGCGCCGCCGACGGGCCCGAGCGTCATGGCGCTTCCAGCCAAAGGCAAGGACCTCGCGCAATTCCAGAACGACGACCTCTCCTGCCGCCAGTACGCCTGGAACCAGATCGGCGGCACAGCGCCGGCGGACGCGGCCAATCAGAGCCTTGCCAATAGCGTGACGCTTGGCACCGTGCTGGGCGCCGCGGCGGGAGCCGCGATCGGCGCCGCCGCCGGCAATCCCGCTGCCGGCGCGGCCATTGGCGCCGGCAGCGGGCTGTTCCTGGGCGGGGCCGCCGGCGCACAGGCGGCGGGCTATTCGGCGGCCGCGCTGCAGCGGCGCTACGACATAGGCTATGTCCAGTGCATGTCGGCGCTGGGCAACATCGCACCGGTCGTGGCCGGCGGCGGGGCGGCCTACGGCTATTATCCCTCCCCCTACGCCTATCCCGACGCCTACGCCTATCCCTATCCGTATCCCTACGCGTACCCATGGTACTGGGGTGCGCCGGTCGGCGTAGGAGCATCCTTTTTCTTCGTCGGTGGCCATGGTCGCCACGGCGGCCACCATGGCCACGGCGGCGGGTCGCACAGGGCGATGGCGCACCGATAATCCGGGCGTGACCCGAGTTCGCGCGCCGGCGCCCGCCGCCGGGCGAGGAGAAACGGCGGCCTATGCCGAGTCGCGACCGTCGCGACGGCGCTCAGGCCTCTATCCGTTCACCGAACTCGTGCCGCCCGGCGGGAGGTAGTCGGTTGGGTCGAGCGCCTTGGCGCCGTGGCGGATCTCGAAATGGAGCTGCGGCCGGGTGACGGCGCCGGTGGCGCCGATGCGCGCGATCGGCTGGCCGCGCCGCACCTTCTCGCCGCGCCTCACCAG
>DASWFH010000459.1:0-4346 GCA_036394355.1 Allostellaceae bacterium
GCGCTGCAGCTCGGCGCCGGCGGCGGCCTCCGCCTGGCGCAGCGCCGGCAGCTCGGCGGCGGCGGCTTCGCGCGCGCGCTCGGCGGCGAGGGCAGCGGCGGTGTGATCGGCGACGGTGCGCTCGGCGGCGGCGAGGCGCGCCGACGCCGCGGCGAGCTCGGCGGTGGCGGCCTGCCAGGAGACATGGAGCAGCACGGCCTCGGCGCGGCGGATATGCTCGGAAAGGCGGCGGTAGCGCTGCGCCTGGCGCGCCTGCTTGCGCAGCGCGTCGAGCTGGGTCTGCAGCGTGCCCAGCACGTCGTCGAGCCGGGACAGATTGGCCTCGGCGCCCTTCAGGCGCAGCTCGGCCTCATGGCGGCGCGAATGCAGCCCGGCGATCCCGGCCGCTTCTTCCAGCAGCCCGCGGCGCTCGATCGGCTTGGCATTAATAATGGCGCCGATGCGCCCCTGGCTCACCAGCGCCGTCGAATGCGCGCCGCTCGCCTGGTCGGCGAAGAGCAGCTGCACATCGCGCGCGCGCACCTCGCGGCCGTTGATGCGGTAGCCCGAACCGGCGCCGCGCTCGATGCGGCGCGCCACCTCGATCTCGTCATACTCTTTGTAGTGCCCGGGCGCGTCGCGTCGCGTGTTGTCGAGGTGAAGCGCCACTTCGGCGATGTTGCGCGCCGGCCGCGTCGAGCTGCCGCCGAAGATGACGTCGTCCATCTCGCCGCCGCGCATCCGCTTGGCCGAGTTCTCGCCCATGACCCAGCGCAACGCCTCGACCAGGTTCGATTTGCCGCAGCCATTGGGGCCGACGATCCCCGTCAGGCCGGTCTCGATCGCGAGCTCGGTCGGATCGACGAAGGACTTGAAGCCGCTGAGGCGGAGCTTCGAGAAATGCACGGGCGATCGTCAGGTCTTGGGCTGCGCCGCGGTCAGCGCTTTTTCGAAAGCTTCGTAGGAATGCTCGCCGACCATCTTGGTGCCGTTGATGAAGAAGGTGGGCGTCGACTCGACGCCGTACTCCTTCTCGGCCACCACGCGCGATGCGGCTATGGTATCGGCGAGCTTCTCGTCCTTGATGCAGGTCTGGAACTTGTCATCGCTGATGCCGCCGAGCTTGGCGATGCGCCCCAGCGCCTGCTCGTGGTCGACATCGGGTCGGGCCCAGCTGTTCTGGCCCTGGAACAGGGCGTCGATGAAGCCGAAATAGCGCTCCGGCGGGGCGCAGCGCGCGACCATGGCGGCGCGCAGCGCCCAGCCATCCAGCGGGAAGTCGCGATAGATCAGCTTGGCCTTGCCGGTGTCGATCCAGTTCTGCTTGATCTTCGGCAGGACGTCGCGGTCGAAGGCGGCGCAGTGCGGGCAGGTCAGCGACGCATATTCGATGATGGTGACGGGTGCGTCGGCCTTGCCGAGGACGCGGTCCTTCGGCGTTTCCGCCGGCGCCTCGGCGCCGCGGGCCGGGCCGCCCAGCACGGGCGCCAGCACGCAAAACGCTGCCACGGTCAACCAAAATTTATGCATCTAGCCGCTCCAAGCCACTACATATTGATGCTAGGCCTAGCCACCCGGCAATGCAAGCCGCGCCAAGAAAACGATGATCACCGCTCCTCGCTGCCAATGACGGCCTCGCCCAGCCGCCGCAGGGCGTCGCGCAGCTCGCGATCCTCGATGTCGGCAAGGCTTC
This sequence comes from Allostellaceae bacterium, assembly GCA_036394355.1. Lineage (GTDB taxonomy): Bacteria > Pseudomonadota > Alphaproteobacteria > ATCC43930 > CGMCC-115725 > DAHUYF01. The sequence goes on from DASWFH010000459.1 coordinate 1,673, forward strand.
GGTCAAGGACTTGCCGCTCCGGGCCGGCGAGCGGCCGGGGACGGGGCGGCGGCGGATCGGCAGGCCGCGACGGCGGGCCCTGCTTCAGCGCGAGCCGCGCCACCGCGTGGTAGCCGAAGAAGGCGTTGATGCGCTCGATCAGCACGGGCTCGCGGTGCTGGATTTCGGGCCCGAAGCCGGGGGCGACGCGCAGATGGAGCGTGCCGTCGCGGCGCTCGCCGCGGGCGAAGCGGAGCTTTTCCGGGCTCACCCCCCGGGCAATCTCCTCGCCGATGATGGCCGGCCATTGCGCCACGAGCTGCGCCTCGGCGAAACCGCGCTTGCCCAGCACCGGGCCGGCGATGCGTGGCACCTCCGCGGCGATGGCACGCAGGCGGCCGCGGCGCTCCTCTGCCACTGTCTTTCCCTCCTGGTGCGGACCTGGGCGCCGTGCCATGCTAGCGGTGTTCGCTCCTGCCGTCGATGTCCCGCTCCACGCGTCCCTCTGCCGCTTCTGTCCTCCCGCCTGAGCTGGCGCCGGAGCCGGAGCTGGGCGACCTGCCGGGACGGCTCCTCGATTGGTACGACCGCCACCGCCGCGACCTGCCGTGGCGCGCACGCGCCGGCGAGCGCGCCGATCCCTACCGCGTGTGGCTCAGCGAGATCATGCTGCAGCAGACGACGGTGGCGACGGTAGGCGCCTATTTTGGCCGCTTCGTGGCGCGCTGGCCGGACCTGCCGGCGCTCGCCGCCGCCTCGCTCGACGAGGTCCTGCATGCCTGGCAGGGGCTGGGATATTACGCCCGCGCCCGCCACTTGCACGCCTGCGCCCGCGCCGTAGCCGAGCGGCACGGGGGGCGCTTCCCCGAGAGCGAAGCCGAGCTGCTGACGCTCCCCGGCATTGGCGGCTACACCGCGGCCGCCATCGCCGCGATCGCCTTCGGCCGCGCGGCGACGCCGGTCGACGGCAATATCGAGCGGGTGATGGCGCGGCTGTTCGCGCATGCCGAACCCTTGCCCGAGGCCAAGCCGGCGCTGCGGCGGTTGGCGGCGACGCTGACGCCGGCCGAGCGCGCCGGCGACTATGTCCAGGCGGTGATGGATCTGGGCGCCACCATCTGCACACCGCGGAAGCCCAAATGCATCCTGTGCCCGTGGCGCGAGGCCTGCCGCGGCCGCGCCGCCGGCATCGCCGAGCAGCTGCCGGCACGGCGCGCCAAGGCGCAGAAGCCGCTGCGCCGCGGCGTCGCCTTCTGGGCGGTGCGGCCAGACGGTGCCGTGCTGCTGCGCCGGCGGCCGGAGAGAGGCCTGCTCGGCGGCATGATGGAGGTGCCGTCGACCTTGTGGCGCGAGGCGCCCTGGAGCGAGGCCGAGGCCAAGGCGGCGGCGCCGATCTCCGCCAAGTGGCGCCCGCTCACGGGCGTGGTGCGCCACACCTTCACCCATTTCCACCTCGAGCTCGCCGTGCTGGCCGGCGAGGTGCGCGCGGGATTCAGCAAGGGCGGCGGGCAATGGGTGCGCCTCGACGCGCTCAGCGAGCACGCGCTGCCGACGGTGATGAAGAAAGTGGTGGCGCACGCCCGCTTCGGACCGCGGCGTTGATTTCGAAGTACCGGTGCTCGCCCCCTCACCCCGACCCTTTCCCACTGGGGAGAGGGAGGGACCCGCGCAGCGGGAGGGTGAGGGGGCGCTTCGGACGCTGAATGGCAGGCGACGCTAACGGGAGGCGAGGGCAACGGACCGCGCCGCCGCGCTCGCCACCGCCTGGAGCGAGGCGGTGACGATGTTCTCGTCGATGCCGACGCCGAACAGCGTGCCGCCATTGGCGCGGATCTGCACATAGGCGGCAGCCTGCGAGGACGAGCCCGCCGTCACCGCGTGCTCGCGATAATCGGTCACGGCGAGATCGATGCCGCATTGGCCGCGCAGCGCGTCGATGAAGGCGTCGATCGGGCCGTTGCCGCGCCCCTTGATCACCTGCTCCTTGCCGTTGCGCCGGATCTTGGCGCGAAGATGGCGCCCGGCCTCGGCGTCGGCCAGCATCTGGTAGTCGATGAGCGCGATCGCCGCCGCCGGATCGAGATAGGTCTTCCCGAACATCCGCCAGATGTCGGCCGCGCTCGCCTCCTTGCCGGTGCGGTCGGTCATCTCCTGGACGATGGCGCTGAACTCCACCTGCAACAGCCGCGGCAGGTCGAGCCCGTGATCGGTCTTGAGCAGATAGGCGATGCCGCCTTTGCCGGACTGGCTGTTGATGCGGATGATCGCCTCGTAGCTGCGCCCGAGATCCTGCGGGTCGACCGGCAGGTAGGGCACCTCCCAGACCTCGTCGTTGCGCCGGGCGAGCGCGTCGAAGCCCTTCTTGATGGCGTCCTGGTGCGAGCCCGAGAAGGCGGTGAAGACGAGCTCGCCGGCGTAAGGATGGCGCGGATGGACGGGGAGCTGGTTGCAGTACTCGACCGTGCGCACGATCTCGTTGATGTCGCGGATCGCGAGTCCGGGATCGACGCCCTGGCTGAACAAATTGAGCGCCAAGGTCATGACATCGACATTGCCGGTGCGCTCGCCATTGCCGAAGAGCGTGCCCTCGACGCGCTCGGCGCCGGCCATCACCGCGAGCTCCGCCGCGGCGACCGCCGTGCCGCGGTCGTTGTGCGGATGGACGCTGAGCACGAAGCGGTCGCGGCCGCTGATG
>DASWFH010000460.1:0-1600 GCA_036394355.1 Allostellaceae bacterium
GCCGCTGGCGGCGATGACCGAGCAGTTCTTCGCGCTCAACCAATACGACATCGCGACGCGCATGGCCGACGAGGGACGCTCCGACCCGCGCGGCCTCGTGCATGTGCACGAATTCAGCGCGGGCGGCGTGGTGCTCGAGAATGCCGACGTGACGGTGACTGCGGCGCTGCTGCCGCATCCGCCGGTGACGCCGAATTTCGGCTATCGCTTCGACGCGGCCGACCGCTCCATCGTCATCTCCGGCGACACCGCCTATTCGGAAGCCACCATCGCCCTCGCCAAGGACGCCGACGTGCTCGTGCACGAGGCCATGCACGAGCAAGGCACGGCGCGGCTGGCGCAACGCTTCGGCAATGCCGCGCGCCTCATGGAGCATCTCAAGGCGGCGCACACCACCACCGAGGATGTCGGCCGCGTCGCCGCCGCGGCCCATGTGAAGCTGCTCGTGCTGTCCCACCTCGTGCCCGGCGACGACCCCAGCATCACCGACGAGATGTGGAGCGCCGGCGCGCGCGAGCACTACAAGGGCCCCATCATCGTCGGCCGCGATTTGATGGAGATCTAGGCAAGACTCGGGGCGTCGGCGGAGTCGCCGGCGAGGGAGTTGTTGGCAGCGCCGTCCCGACCATGCATGATTGCGCCAGCACATTCAGGGAGGGGGGTTCCGCCGTGCACGCACTTTGCCGTCTTGTATTTCTCTTGGGATTGCCGCTGGCCACCGCCGCCGCTGCGCAGGCGCAAGGCGCCGCGGTGCCGCTCGGCTCGTTCGAGCCGGCCACCGGGGCCACCGACGGCAAGGCCGACTGTCCCGGCGCGGGCGGCTTCGACGATCTCGTCTATGCGCTGCTCTATCAGCTGCCGGGCGACGATTATGTCGTCAACATGTACCGCCGCCCGGGAGACGGCGACGCGGTGTCGATCCTGGTGTCGAAGCAGCAGAGCTGCATCTTCCGGCGCATGGAGTTCCACTCGCCGGCGCGGCCGCAGCCCGCGCTGCAAGCGATGCCGCAGCCCGCGCCACTGCCCGTGCCGCGGTAGATCGCGCCGCTGCTGCGCCGGCGGCTGATGATCGCGTGGTGCGCCGGTGGGCACTTGTGGTGCAAAGCGTGTCCGGTTCCTGGTGCGGAGCTGTAGCGAATCGGCGCCCCACCTGTAGCACTCGCGCGCAGTCCTGTAGGTTTCACGTGATACGGAGGGGGCGGAAGCGGCTGTTGGGCGCGGCTTTGCGGCCATCGCTCTCGGCCGGGCGCCGCCCGCCGGCTGTATCCACCTGTAGCAGAATAGAGCATCAAAACCGGCCACACGATCGCAAGCTTCGTACGCGCTCGGCGGTTGCGCGCGCCGGGCGGCGGCGGTAGCCTGCCCTATTCCACACACCGTCGTCGGTTCTCGTGCCATGCCGTTCCTTGCCGCTCGCCTGTCGCGCATCAAGCCGTCGCCGACTCTCGCCATGACCAAACGGGCGCTGGAGCTGAAGGCGGCCGGGCGCGACGTCATCGGCCTGTCCGCCGGCGAGCCCGATTTCGACACGCCCGGCAACATCAAGGAGGCGGCGATCGCCGCGATGCGGCGCGGCGAGACCAAATACACCGCGGTCGAC
>DASWFH010000461.1:0-3703 GCA_036394355.1 Allostellaceae bacterium
GCGACGATGCCGCGCTGCGCGAGGCGGTGCGGCTCGCCGTGCGGCGCTCGCTGCGCGCCTGGCATGGAAAAAAGCCGGTGATCGAAATACATTTGGTCAGGATCTGACGGGAGCAGCGCATGATCGGCAGGCTCAACCACGTCGCCATCGTCGTGCCGGACGTGAAGAAGGCGGCGGCGGTCTACCGCGACACGCTGGGCGCCAAGGTGTCCGCGCCGGTGACCCTGCCGCCCCATGGCGTGACCGTGGTCTTCGTCGCGCTCGACAACACCAAGATCGAGCTGCTGGAGCCTTACGGCGCGGACTCGCCGGTGCGCAATTTCCTCGAGCGCAACCCGAGCGGCGGCATGCACCATGTCTGCTACGAGGTCGCGGATATTATTGCCGCCCGCGACAAGCTCAAGGCCGGCGGCGCCCGGGTCGTCGGCGACGGCGAGCCCAAGATCGGCGCCCACGACAAGCCGGTGCTGTTCCTCCACCCCAAGGATTTCTGCGGCACGCTGGTGGAGCTGGAGCAGGTCTAGTGGCCGTCCGGGCAAGCTCTGGCCGCGCCCTCGCGCCGACCCGCTGCGGGCCAGCCGCATGACTTGGTTCGAGGGCATCGTCGCTTATGTCATCATCTGGTGGGTGGTGATCTTTGCCGTCTTGCCGTTCGGTGTGCGGCCGGCGCCGAAGGGCGACCCGGGCTATGCCGCGGGCGCCCCGGCCAATCCCCGGCTCGCGCTCAAGGCGGCGGTGACGACGGCGGTCGCCGCGCTCATCTGGCTCGGCCTTTATGCGGCGGTCCGCGCCAACCTCGTGAGCTTCCGCGCGCCATGACCACGGCTTATTGCGCGGCGGCGCCCGGCCACCCCTTCCACGGCCCCTACCATGCGAGCGAATACGGCTTCCCCTCGCGCGACGACCGGGTGCTGTTCGAGCGGCTGGTGCTGGAGATCAACCAGGCCGGCCTCTCCTGGCTCACCATCCTGAGGAAGCGCCAGGCCTTCGCGAAGGCCTTCGCCGGTTTCGACATCGACGCGGTCGCGGCATTCGGCGAGCGCGACAAGCAGCGGCTCATGAGCGACGAGGGGATCATCCGCAACCGCCTCAAGGTCGAGGCGGCGATCGACAACGCGCGCCGCCTCCAAGCCTTGCGCCGGAGCCACGGCTCCTTTGCCGACTGGCTCGACGCGCATCACCCGCTGTCCAAGGACGAGTGGGTCAAGCTGTTTCGCAGCACCTTCCGCTTCACCGGCGGCGAGATCGTCGGCGAGTTCCTGATGAGCCTCGGCTACCTGCCGGGAGCGCATGAGAAGACGTGCCCGGTATATAGGCAGATCCTGAAGCTGGCCCCGCCCTGGAACAGCGCCGCACCCTCGCGCGCGGCGGCGGCAACAACGATGGGAGCGAAGCGGAGGCGCAAAAAATAAGGCAAGATCAACGCTGATCTTGCCAAAAGCTTTTTGCAGCTAAGACTGCGGTCTTGTTGTGAGGGCGGTCTCCCCCGACCGGCGCTTAACGGCAACTCCTCCCTAAACCTGGGCCTCGTCGCGATCTTGCGTGCGACATTCAAGCCGGGAACGATTGTACGAGACGTCTCCCGTCCCGTCACGCACATTTTTTACATGGCGGTGCCTTTTTTGCCGGCAATGAAAGTGGAACCGTTCACAGCACCATAAATTTGACGAGGAACAGGGCGGCCAGGACAACCACAGCGGGATTCGGCAGGCGTCCCGCCAGCAGCTTCACCGCGGCATAGGCGATCAGGCCGAAGGCGATGCCGTTGGCGATCGAGAGGGTGAGCGGCATGATGATTGCGGTGACTACCGCGGGCGCATATTCCGTGACGTCGTCCCAGTCGAGTTCGGCCAGGCCGCGGGTCATCAGGCAGGCGACGTAGAAGAGCGCCGGTGCCGTCGCATAAGCGGGCACGGTGCCCGCCAGCGGCGCCAGAAACAGGCTCAGCAGGAAGAGGAGGGCCACCACCACGCCCACCAGCCCGGTGCGCCCGCCGGCCCGCACCCCGGCCGCGCTCTCGATATAGCTGGTGACGGTCGAGGTGCCGAGGATCGCGCCGGCGATGGTGGCGATCGAATCGGCGATGAAGGCGCGGCCGAGCCGCGGGATGCGCCCGGCGGGGTCGACCAGCCCGGCGCGGTAGGCGACGCCGACCAGCGTGCCCGTGTTGTCGAAGAGATCGACGAAGAAGAAGGCGAAGACGATGGTCACGAGGCCGATATCGAGGGCGCCGATGACATCGAGCTTGAGCAAGGTGGGGGCGAGGCTCGGCGGCAGCGAGAAGATTCCGGCGAAGCGCGAGATTCCGGCCAGCACGCCGACGGCGGTTGCGGCCAGCACGGCGATGACGATTGCGCCGGGCACGCGGCGGGCATCGAGCGCGACCATGACGAGGAACCCGGCGACGGCCAGCACCGTCGCCGGCGATTTGAGGTCGCCCAAACTCACCAGCGTTTCCGGCGAGGCGACGACGATGCCGGCATTCTTGAGGGCGATGATGCCGAGGAACAGGCCGATCCCGGCGGAGATCGCCATCTTCTGCGATTGCGGGATGGCGTCGGCGATCCATGCGCGGATGCGGCTCAGGCTCAGCACCAGGAACAGCACGCCAGACAGGAACACGGCGCCGAGCGCCACCTGCCAGGAATAATGCATGCCCTTGACGACGCCGTAGGTGAAATAGGCGTTGAGCCCCATGCCCGGCGCCAGCGCCAGCGGGTAATTGGCGTAGAGCGCCATGATCAGCGTGCCCAAGGCCGAGCCAAGGCAGGTGGCGAGGAAGACCGCGCCCTTGTCCATGCCGGCGTCGCCCAGGATCATCGGGTTGACGAACATGATGTAGGCCATGGTGAGGAACGTCGTGAGCCCGGCCACCATTTCGGTGCGCACGGTCGTGCCGTGCGCCGCCAGCTGGAAATAGCGCTCGAGCATGGTCCCCCCGCGTGCCGCCTCTCGCGCGGGACGGGCGGCGCGCCATATTGGCCGGGTTCGGCGAGCCCGGCTAGCTCTCGCGTACCGTTCATGGACAGCGCCCCGCCGCTTCCCTAGAGTCCGCCGCGCCCTGGGGGCGCCATCCGCGAGGTCCCATGCGTCTTTCCGCCTATTTCCTGCCGCTGTTGCGCGAGAACCCGAGCGAGGCGCAGATCGTCTCGCACCGGCTCATGCTGCGCGCCGGCATGGTCCGCCAGTCGAGCGCCGGGATCTATTCCTGGCTGCCGCTGGGCTTCCGCGTGCTGCAGAAGGTCGAGCAGATCGTGCGCGAGGAGCAGGACGCCGCGGGCGCGCTCGAGGTGCTGATGCCGACCATCCAGCCGGCCGAGCTATGGCAGGAGAGCGGTCGCTACGAGGATTACGGCAAGGAGATGCTGCGCATCACCGACCGACACGAGCGCGGCATGCTCTATGGTCCCACCAACGAGGAGCTCATCACCGACATCTTCCGCCAGAGCATCAAGAGCTATCGCGACCTGCCCAAGAACCTCTACCACATCCAGTGGAAGTTCCGCGACGAGGTGCGGCCGCGCTTCGGCGTCATGCGCGGGCGCGAGTTCCTCATGAAGGACAATTATTCCTTCGACCTCGACGCCAAGGGCGCCAAGCATTCCTACAACAAGATGTTCGTGGCCTATCTGCGCACCTTCGCGCGCATGGGGCTCAAGGCGATCCCGATGCGCGCCGATACCGGGCCGATCGGCGGCGATCT
>DASWFH010000462.1:0-3580 GCA_036394355.1 Allostellaceae bacterium
ATACGGTTACGCCTCCGTCGGCGTGGTCGAGGACGGCGCGGCGGAATGGCGCGGGCGACGGGTGTTCTGCCTCTATCCGCATCAGGATCGCTACGTCGTGCCGGCCGACGCGGTGCTGCCGATCCCCGACGCCGTGCCGGACGCGCGCGCCGTGCTCGCCGCCAACATGGAGACGGCGGTCAACGGCTTATGGGACGCCGCGCCGCGCCTGGGCGACCGCATCGCCGTGGTCGGCGCTGGCGTCGTCGGTGCGCTCACGGCGGCGCTCGCCGCTCGGCTGCCGGGTGCTACCGTCTCGCTCGTCGACATTAATCCCGCGCGCGCCGCGCTGGCCGCCGCGCTCGGCTGCCGCTTTGCGCCGCCGGAGGACGCGTCCGGCGAATGCGATCTCGTCATCCACGCCAGCGGCAGCGCCGCCGGCCTCGCCACGGCGTTGCGGCTCGCCGGCTTCGAGGCGACCGTGGTGGAGATGAGCTGGTATGGCGATGCCAGCGTGGCGGCGCCGCTCGGCGAGGCGTTCCACGCCAAGCGCCTGGTCTTGCGCTCCTCGCAAGTGGGCGCGGTGGCGTCGGCGCAACGCGCGCGCTGGTCGCATCGCCGCCGCTTGGCGCTGGCGCTGGACCTTCTCGCCGACCCGGTGTTTGATCGCCTCGTCACCGGCGAGTGCCGCTTCGACGATCTGCCGCAGGTCATGGCGCGGCTCGCGAGCGATCCCGCGGGCGCGCTGTGCCAAGTGGTGCGATACGGCTAAAGTCGAGGAAACGGGAGTCCGCATGTACAGCCTCGCCGTCAGCGACCATGTCATGATCGCGCACAGTTTCGTGGGCGAAATATTCGGCCCGGCGCAACAGCTCCACGGCGCCACCTACGCCGTCGAGATGGAGCTGCGGCGGGCGCAGCTCGACGGCGACGGCCTGGTCTGCGACATCGGCCTCGCGCTCGACACGCTCAAAGCGGTGCTCGCCGAGATCAATTATCGCAATCTCGACGAGCTGCCGGACTTCCGCGGCCGCAACACCACGACGGAATTCCTCGCCGGCGAGATCTTCCGCCGCGTCAAGTCGCGCATTGCCCGAGGCGCGCTGGGACCGGGAACCGCGGGCGCGCTCGCGGCGATGCGCATCAGCTTGCGCGAATCGCCGGTGGCGTGGGCGGCGTTCGAGGGTCCGCTCGCTTGAACGATATCGCCTTCATCGTGCCCGGCGCGCTCGATCAGCTCACCGGCGGCTATCTCTTCGATCGCCGCATCGTCGACGGCCTGCGCCGCGCCGGGCGCGCGGTGAGCGTGCAGGAGCTGCCCGGCAATTTCCCCGACACCGACGCCACGGCGCGCCGCGCCGCAGCCGCCGTGCTCGCCGGTCTTGCCGACAACGCCGCTGCCGTGATCGACGGGCTGGCGCTGCCGGCCTTCATCGAGTGCCTGACGTCGGAGGCAGCGGCGCGGCTCAAGCTCGTCGGCTTCGTGCATCATCCGCTCTCGCTCGAGACCGGGCTCGCCGCCGAGGCGGGCGCGCGCTTCGCCGCGATCGAGACGCGGCTGCTGCCGCTTCTCGCCGGCGTGTTGTGCCCGAGCGCGATCACCGCCTGGGCGGTCGAGGATTACGGCGTGCCGCGCGAGCGCATCGCCATCACGCCGCCCGGCACCGACAAGCCGGCGACGCCGCCGCGCCGCGCGCCGCGCGACGGGCCGCTGCACTTGCTGTCGATCGGCAGCTTGACGCCGCGCAAGGGTCATCTGCTGGTGATCGACGCGTTGGCCGAGCTCAAGGACCGCGCGTGGCGGCTGCGCTGCATCGGCAGCTTGACGCGCGACCCGCAGACGACCGCGGCGGTCGAGCGCGCCATCGCCGGCCATGGTCTGGGCGAGCGGATCGAGCTCGCCGGCGAGTGGCCGCCGGAGCGCGTGCGCGCGGCTTATGCCGAGGCCGATGCCTTCGTGCTCGCGTCCTATTACGAGGGCTATGGCATGGCCTTCGCCGAGGCTCTGGCGCACGGCCTGCCGGTGGTCGGCACCACCGCCGGCGCGATTCCGGAAACCGTGCCGGCGACGGCGTCGCTGCTGGTGCCGCCGGGCGATCGCGCCGCGCTCACCGCCGCGCTGCGCCTGCTGCTCGACAATGCCGCGCTGCGCACGCGGCTCGCCGCCGGTGCGGCGGCCGCCGGCGCCGCCTTGCCGGATTGGCCGGCGGCGGTGCGGCACTGGATGGCGGCCTTCGATCGGCTCGTGGCGTGAGCGGATTCACCCTTGCTTGGCGGCGCCGGCGGGCGCCGGCCATTGTGCGACGCCGGCCGCACGCAAATATTTCCGGGGTATGGTGAGGTCCAGGGAGGGAGGCGAGGATGGCCAAGGCGACATGGCGGGGCAAGGTGCTGGCCCAGAGCGAGCGGTTCGAGCTGGTCGAGGGCAATGTCTATTTCCCGCCCGGCGCGCTCGACCGGCGCTTCTTCAAGCCGAGCCCGACCACGACGGTGTGCCCGTGGAAGGGCACGGCGCATTACTACACGGTGGTCGTGGACGGGGCAGAGAACCCCGACGCGGCGTGGTATTATCCGGTGCCGAAGACGGCGGCGGCCCAGATCAAGGACCACGTCGCCTTCTGGCACGGCGTCATGGTCGAGCGCTGAGCGGCGGGGATAAAGGGTCCTTTCGCTGCCGTAACATAGAGCGCGTGCTCGACCTGCGGCGGGCGGAGGAGGGGAGATGACGGCGGGTCGCAAGATACTGATCGTCGATGATGATGCGGCGCTGCGCCATTCGCTGGCCGAGCAGCTGCAACTGCACGAGGAGTTCTCGGTCGCCGAGGCGGAGACCGCCGCCCAGGCGCTCGACATCACCAAGCAGCAGCATTTCGAAGTGATCCTGCTCGATGTCGGTCTCCCCGACATGGACGGGCGCGAGCTGTGCCGGCTGATGCGCCGCGGCGGCGTGCGCGCGCCGGTCCTCATGCTGACCGGCGCCGACAGCGACGCCGACACCATCCTCGGCCTCGACAGCGGCGCCAACGACTACATCACCAAGCCGTTTCGCCTCAACGTGCTGCTGGCGCGGCTGCGCGCCCAGCTGCGTCAGCACGAGCTGAGCGAGGACGCCGTGTTCACCATCGGCCCCTACACCTTCCGCCCCGCGGCGAAGCTGCTGGTCGACGACAGCGGGCGCAAGAAGGTGCGCCTCACCGAGAAGGAGACGGCGATACTCAAATACCTCTACCGCGCCGGCGCCCGGATCATCGGCCGCGACACGCTCTTGAACGAGGTGTGGGGCTACAACGCTGGCGTCACCACGCACACGCTCGAGACGCATGTCTACCGGCTGCGCCAGAAGATCGAGCGCGACCCGCAGAAGGCCGAGATCCTCGTCACCGAACCCGGCGGCTACCGGCTGGTGCCATAGGCCGCGCTCGCGGCGCTCCTCGGATGCTCAGCTTTGCGGGCGTCGCGCCGCTTCGCGCAGCGCCGGATAGCGCGCCAGGAGGCCGGCGCATTCGGCCATGGCCTCGACGTCGTTGAACATCGGCACGCCCGCCGCTTCCATGGTTTGGAACCACGCGGCCTTGTCGGGCAGCGTGCCCATCATGCTGTG
>DASWFH010000463.1:0-2626 GCA_036394355.1 Allostellaceae bacterium
ACGATCCCGCTCAAGGATCTCGCCGCGGGCATGCACGAGCGCTTCCAGCGCGATTTCCTCATCACGCATTTCTTCAACCCGCCGCGCTACATGCGGCTCCTGGAAATCGTCAGCGGCGCCAAGACGCGCGCCGACGCGGTCACGACCATCGAGGAGTTCTGCGACCTCCGGCTCGGCAAGGGTGTCATCCACGCCAAGGACACGCCGGGCTTCATCGCCAACCGCATCGGCGGGATGTGGATCCAGTCGGCGCTGCAGGCCGCCTTCGACCTGAAGCTCACGGTGGAGGAGGCCGACGCCATCATGGGGCGGCCCTTCGGCATGCCGCGCACCGGCGTCTTCGGCCTCATGGACCTCGTCGGCATCGATCTCGGGCCGCAGGTGGCGGCGAGCATGCAGCGCACGCTCAAGCCGGGTGACGCTTATCTGCGCATCTACAAGGACCGGCCGCTCATCGCCAAGATGATCGCCGACGGCTACACCGGCCGCAAAGGCAAGGGCGGCTTCTACCGCATGACCAAGACCGAGAAGGGCCGCGTCAAGGAAGCGATCGACCTCCAGACCGGCGCCTACCGGCCGAGCGCCGATCCGGCCCTGGGCAGCACGCATGAGCGCAAGCCGCAGGCGCTGCTGCAGCACGAGGACCGCGGCGGCCAGTATGCGCGGCGCGTGCTCGGGCTGACGCTCGCCTATGCCGCGTCGCTGGTGCCGGAGATCGCGGACGATATCGTCGCGGTCGATGAGGCGATGCGCTGGGGCTACACCTGGAAATTCGGCCCGTTCGAGCTGATCGACCAGATCGGCGTCGACAATGTCGTCGCGCTCTTGAAGGCGGCCAACATCGAGGTGCCGCCGCTGCTGCAGAAGGCGGCGGGCAAGTCGTTCTACCGCACCACCGACGAGCAGCTCGAATATCTCGCGATCGACGGCACCTATGCGCCGGTCGAGCGCCGGCCCGGCGTGCTGCTGCTCGCCGACATCAAGCGGCGCTCGAAGCCGCTCGCCCGCAACGGCTCGGCCAGCCTGTGGGATATCGGCGACGGCGTCGTCTGCCTCGAGTTCCACAGCAAGATGAACGCGATGGACCCCGACATCATGGCCATGCTGTCGAAGGGCCTCGACACCGTGAAGAAGAGCAACGGCGCCTTCAAGGCGCTGGTGGTCTACAACGAGGCGGAGAATTTCTCGGTCGGCGCCAATGTCGGCCTGGCACTCTTCGCCGCCAACGTCGCGCTGTGGCCCTTCATCGAGGAGGGCGAGACCGCCGGGCAGAACGCCTACAAGGCGGCGAAGTACGCGCCCTTCCCAGTCGTGAGCGCGCCCTCGGGCATGGCGCTCGGCGGCGGCTGCGAGATGCTGCTGCACAGCGCCGCGGTGCAGGCGCATGCCGAGAGCTATCTGGGCCTGGTCGAGACCGGCGTCGGCCTCGTGCCGGGCTGGGGCGGCTGCAAGGAGATGGTGACGCGCCTCGTCGCCAACCCGAAGCGTCCGGGCGGCCCGATCCCGCCGCTGATGCAGGCCTTCGAGCAGATCGCGCTCGCCAAGGTATCGCGCTCGGCCGCCGAGGCGCGCGACATGCTGGTCCTGCGCCCGAGCGACGCCATCACCATGAACCGCGACCGGCTGCTGGCGGACGCCAAAGCCAAGGCGCTCGATCTCGCCGAGAATTATCAGCCGGCCAAGCCGATCGTCGTGAACCTGCCCGGCCCGACCGGCGCCGCCGCGCTCAAGCTCGGCGTTATTGATCTCGTGTACCAGGGCAAGGCCACCGCCTATGACGCGGTGGTCGCCGAGAAGCTCGCCGAGGTGCTCTCCGGCGGCGACACCGACATGACGCTGGAGACGAGCGAGGATCAGCTCCTCGCGCTCGAGCGCCGCGCCTTCCAGGCGCTCATCCGCGAGCCTAAGACGCTGGCCCGCATCGAGCACACGCTCGAGACCGGCCGCCCGCTGAGGAATTGAGGCGTGCGCTTTGCTCATCCGCCCATTGCTTTCCCCACTCGCCCTTCGAGACGCCCGCTTCGCGGGCTCCTCAGGGTGAGGACGAACTGGGTGCCCCACCCTGAGGAGCGCCCGCAGGGCGCGTCTCGAAGGGCGAGTGGGAAAGCGCCCGTATCGCGGAGGACCTCATGACCCTCTACAAGGCGCCGCTGCGCGAATATCGCTTCGTGCTGCAGGAATTGTTCGATGTCGGCGAGTTGGCGAAGCTGCCGGGATACGAGGAGGCGACGCCCGACGTGTTCGAGGCGGTGCTCGAGGAAGGCGCCAAGATCGCCGAGGAAGTGCTCTTCCCGCTGAACCGCAGCGGCGACGAGGAGGGCTGCACCTACGAGAACGGCACGGTGCGCACGCCCAAGGGCTTCAAGGCGGCCTACGCGCTGTTCCGCCAGGGCGGCTGGACCGCGCTCTCCGCCGATCCCGATTACGGCGGGCAGGGGCTGCCGCACACGCTCAATTTCTTCGTCGAGGAGATGGTGTCCTCGGCCAACATGTCCTTCGGCATGTATCCGGGCCTGTCGAGCGGCGCCTATAGCGCCATCCGCCGCCACGGCAGCGCCGAGCAGAAGCGGAAATTCCTGCCGCGCCTGGTCGACGGCACCTGGAGCGGCACCATGTGCCTGACCGA
>DASWFH010000464.1:0-4818 GCA_036394355.1 Allostellaceae bacterium
CTCGGCGCCGATCGCGACGTGGTGCTGCAAAGCGACGTCGAGGGCGACCCGAGGCTGTTCGGCGACGGCGCGGGGCTGGTGCGTTCGGTAGCGATGCTCCGCCTGTCGGTGAGCTCGGCGGCGCCGGCCGGGCTGCTCTGCATCGGCATGCGCCGGCCCGGCAAGTTTCACGGCGGCCAGGGCACCGAGCTGTTGGGCTTCCTCGCCCGCGCGCTCGGGATCACCATCGCCGCATGGCTCGACCTGCCGACGTAAGGCTCCGGCCGCGCGGGCCGCGGCTCCTGCCCCTCGTCCGCTATGCCGCCACACCCGATCTTGTCGCCGCCATCGCGCAATGGCAGGACTGGCTTGCCGCGGAGCGGCGCGCCTCGCCGCACACGCTCGCCGCTTACGGCCGCGACCTCGCCGCCTTCCTTGATTTCCTTGCCGAGCATCGCGGCGCGGTGCCGAGCCTCGCCGAGCTCGCGGCGCTGGCGCCAGCGGATTTCCGCGCCTACCTCGCGCGTCGCGCCGCGGACGATCTGACGCGCAGCTCGACCGCGCGCGCGCTGTCGGTGCTGCGCGGGATCTTCCGCTTCCTCGACCGCCGCGGCCTGGTGCGCAACGCGGCGCTGGCCGCCGTGCGGACGCCGAAGCTGCCGAAGGCCGTGCCGAAGGCGCTCTCGGTCGAAGACGCCGCGAGTGCGCTGAGCGCTGTCGACGCGCTGGCGCGCGAGGCGTGGGTCGGCCGGCGCGACATCGCGCTGCTGACCTTGCTTTACGGCTGCGGCTTGCGGCTCTCCGAGGCGCTGGGGCTGACGCGGGCCGAGGCGCCGCTGGAGCCGGGGACGCTCGTCGTCACCGGCAAGGGCAACAAGCAACGCCACGTCCCGGTTCTCCCCGCCGTGGCCGAGGCGATCGCCGCTTACGTCGCGGTGTGCCCGTATCGCCTCGCGCCGCAGGATACGCTGTTCGTCGGTGCGCGCGGCGGTCCGCTCCATCCGCGCATCGTGCAGGGGCGGCTGCAAGAGTTGCGCGGCTATATCGGCTTGCCCGAGAGCGCCACGCCGCACGCGCTGCGCCACAGCTTCGCCACGCATCTGCTGGCCGGGGGCGGCGATCTGCGCGCGATCCAGGAGCTGCTGGGCCATGCCAGCCTGTCGACGACGCAGCGCTACACCGCGGTCGACGCCACGCAGCTCGTCGCCGTCTACGACAAGGCGCATCCGCGGGCGAAAGAAGGCTAGAGCCGGCGGATGGCGACGAGGGCCGCCGCCGATCCCGCGCCCATGGTGAGAAAGGCGAGGCCCCAGGCGAGCCGGCTGGTCTCGCCGCCGGCGAGATCGAGCACGGCGCCGACGGCGAGCGGCCCGAGGAACGCGCCGGTGAATCCCAGGATCGAATGCACCGCGAGCGTGGCGCCGCGCTGACCGGGCGCGGAGGTGGCGACGGCGCCGCCGGTCAGCGCCGCCGAATCACCCATGATGACCATGTGATAGACGAGGCACAGCGCGGCGACGAGGTAGATCGGCCAGCCCGCGCTCAAGCCGGTGAGCGCCGCCGTCACGACCGACAGCATCATGATGCGGCCGATAACGCGGCGCCGATCGGAACGCGTGGCGAGCTCGGCGCCGTAGATGCTGGCGGCGGTGCTGACCAGCACGATCACCATGCTGAGCCAGCTCGCCTGCGCGATGTCGGCGCTCTCGCCGGCGAGTGCCGCCGCCTGGACGAGAAATGCCACGAGCCATGAGCGCAGCGCGAACAGCTCCCAGGTGTGGCCGGTGTAGCCGAGGATGAAGGCCATTGCCGCGCGGTTGCGGAACACGGGGCGGAAGTCAAGCGTGTGTCGCGCCTCGGCTTCGCCCATCTCCGCCGCCGCCGCCGGCCGCAGCAGCACCACCACCAGCACGAAGGCTATCATCGGGCCGAGCGCGGCGCCGGCGAAGGCGCCGCGCCAACCCAGCCACGCCGCGACCTCGCCGGTGAAGGCGAAGGAGAAGGCGGTGCCGAGGCTGAAGCCGGCGGTGTAGAAGGCGACGTAGCGGCTCTGCCTCGGCCCGCCGACGCGGTCGGTCAGCAGCTTGAGCCCGGGCATGTAGCCGCCGGCGAGGCCGACGCCGGCGAGAGCGCGGAAGGACAGCGCCGACCAGAATCCGTCGGCGAGCAGCGCGTATCCGAGTGCGGCGGCGGCGCTGATGAGGAAGGACAGGAGATAGATGCGGCGCGGATCGACACGATCGGTCGAGCCGACCAGCAGCGGCACGGCGACGACATAGCCGGCATAGAAGATGCCGCTGATCCAGCCGGCTTCGGTGTTGCTCAAGCCCCAATCGCGCTGGAATTCCGGCAGCAGCGCCGGGAAGCTGGAGAAGCCGAGCATGCCCAGTACGGAGGTGATGCAGAGCACGGCGACGAGGGCGCCCGGCGAGCGCAGCAGCGGCGACGCCTCGCTCGCCGTGCTCATCGTTCAGATGTGGATCGGATGGCCTTCGACCGCGAGCGCGGCCTCCTTGACCGCCTCGTTCAGCGTCGGATGGGCATGGCTGGTGCGGGCGATATCCTCGGCGCTGGCGCCGTATTCCATGGCGAGCGCGGCCTCGGCGATCATCGTCCCGGCGTCGGGGCCGATGATATGCACGCCGAGCACACGGTCGGTGCGGGCATCGGCGAGGATCTTGACGAAGCCTTCGGTGTCGGCGTTGGCGCGCGCGCGCGGATTGGCGGAGAACGGGAACTTGCCGACTTTGTAGGCGATCCCCGCGGCTTTGAGCTCCTCCTCGCCGCGCCCCACCGAGGCGACTTCGGGCCAGGTATAGATCACCGCCGGGATCGCTTCGTAGTTCACATGGGTCTTCTGGCCCGCCAGCATCTCCGCCAGGGCGATGCCCTCCTCCGACGCCTTGTGCGCCAGCATCGGCCCGGCGATGACGTCGCCGATGGCGTAGACGCCCTTGACGTTGGTGGCGAAGTCACGGTCGACCTTGATTCGCCCCTTGTTGTCGACGACCACGCCCACCGCCTCGAGGCCGAGCCCGTCGGTGTAGGGCCGCCGGCCGATCGCCACGAGGACGACATCGGTCTTGATCTCCTCGCGCGCGCCGCCTTGCGCCGGCTCCAGGGTGAGCGCGACGCCGTCCGCGCCGCGCTTCGCCGCCACCACCTTGGTGCCCAGGCGAAAGGCGAAGCCCTGCTTCGTCAGCACGCGCTGCAGATTGCGCGACAGCTCGCCGTCCATGCCCGGCGTGATGCGGTCGAGGAATTCGACCACGGTGACCGCGCTGCCGAGACGGCGCCACACCGAGCCCATCTCGAGGCCGATATAGCCGCCCCCGACCACGACGAGGCTCTTCGGCACGGCCGGCAGCGCCAGCGCGCCGGTCGAGGACACGACCGTCTTCTCGTCGATCTCGACGTCCGGCAGCGGCACGATGTCGGAGCCGGTGGCGATGATGATCGATTTCGCCGCGAGTTCCTGCGCCTGGCCGCCATTGATGGGCGTCACGGCGAGCTTGCCGGGCGCGGTGAAGTGCGCCGCGCCCTTGACGTAGTCGACCTTGTATTTGCGGAAGAGGAATTCGACGCCGCGCGTGTTCTCGCCGACCACCTTGTCCTTGCGCGCCATCAGCGTCGGCAGGTCGAGCTCGACGCCGGCGATCTTGACGCCGTGGACGGCGAGCGCGTGCCGCGCCTCCTCGTATTTCTCCGAGGATTGCAGCAGCGCCTTGGAGGGAATGCAGCCGATGTTGAGGCAGGTGCCGCCGAGGCTGCCGCGCTTCTCGACGCAGGCGGTCTTGAGGCCGAGCTGCGCCGCGCGGATCGCCGCGACATAGCCGCCCGGCCCGCCGCCGATGACGATGACGTCGTAAGTATCGGCCATGACGCGGTTTCCTCGATCCTTGGGGGGCGGGCTTGGAGAAGCTTACATCACACGTCGAACAGCATGCGCTCGGGATTCTCGATGCATTCCTTGACGCGCACCAGGAAGGTCACGGCCTCGCGGCCGTCGACGATGCGGTGGTCGTAGGAGAGCGCCAGATACATCATCGGCCGCGCCTCGACGCGCTCGCCTACCACCATCGGCCGCTTCTGGATCTTGTGCATGCCGAGGATGCCGGATTGCGGCGGGTTGAGGATCGGCGTCGACATCAGCGAGCCGTAGATGCCGCCATTGGAGATGGTGAAGGTGCCGCCGGAGAGATCCTCGAGGCTGAGCTTGCCGTCGCGCGCGCGGCGGCCGAGCTCGGCGATGGTCTTCTCGATCTCGGCGAAATTGAGCCGGTCGGCGTCGCGCACCACCGGCACGACGAGCCCCTGCTCGGTGCCGACGGCGACGCCGACGTCGTAGTGGTTCTTGTAGATGATATCCTCGCCGTCGATCTCGGCGTTGACCGCGGGGATCTCCTTCAAGCCGACGATGCACGCCTTGACGAAGAGCGACATGTAGCCGAGGCGCACGCCGTATTTCTTCTCGAAGCTGTCGCGGTAGCGCTCACGCAGCGCCATCACCTCGGTCATGTCCACCTCGTTGAAGGTGGTGAGCATGGCGGCGTTGTTCTGCGCCTCTTTGAGGCGCTCGGCGATGCGGCGGCGCAGCCGCGTCATGCGCACGCGCTCCTCGCGCGCCCCCGGCTCGCGCGGCGGACGCGGCGCGGCCGGCGGCGGCGCGGGCGCCGGCTTGGCACCTGCAGTGGCGGGAGCAGCGGCGACGCCGCCGCGCTCGATCTGCGCCAGCACGTCGCCCTTGGTCAGCCGGCCATCCTTGCCGGTGGCAGGTATCTTCGCGGGGTCGAGCTTGTTCTCCTCGACCAGCTTGCGCACCGCCGGGCCCGAGCGCTC
>DASWFH010000465.1:0-2924 GCA_036394355.1 Allostellaceae bacterium
GCGCTACAGGAGATCCTGCAGCATCGCAACGAGCGGCTTGTCGGCCGGCGGCATCGCATACTGGTCGAGCTTCATCGGCCGGACCCAGGCGAGCGTCTGGCCTTCGCGCGCCGCGACATCGCCGTGCCAGCGGCGGCAGACATAGAGCGGCATGAGCAGGTGAAAGCGCTCGTAGCGGTGCGAGGCGAAGGTCAGGGGCGCGAGGCAGGACTCGGTCACATCGATGCCGAGCTCTTCCTTGAGTTCGCGGATGAGCGCCGCCTCGGGCGCCTCGCCGGGCTGCACCTTGCCGCCCGGGAATTCCCACAACCCCGCCATCATCTTGCCCGCGGGGCGCTGCGCCAGCAGCACGCGCCCATCGGCATCGACCAGCGCCACGGCGACGACGAGGATGACAGGAAGCGGCTCAGCTGCGGTAGCTGGCATTGATGTCGATGTAGCGGTGCGTCAGGTCGCAGGTCCAGATCGTCGCACGGCCCTTGCCGATGCCGAGATCGAGGGCGATGCGGACCTCGCGCCCGGCCATATGCTTCGCCACCGGCGCCTCGTCATAACCGGGCACGGGGCCGCCCTTCTCGGCGATCCGCACGCCGCCAACGGTGATGATGAGCTTGTCGCGTTCCGCCTTCTCGCCGGCCTTGCCCACGGCCATGACGATGCGGCCCCAATTG
Organism: Allostellaceae bacterium; assembly: GCA_036394355.1. Lineage (GTDB taxonomy): Bacteria > Pseudomonadota > Alphaproteobacteria > ATCC43930 > CGMCC-115725 > DAHUYF01. Next base: position 672 of record DASWFH010000465.1, read on the forward strand.
GCGTCGCCGGCGGCGAGCGCGGTCTTGACCAGCGGCGAATTCCCGACCGCGAGGCCGACGCGCCGCGCCGCGCGCGCGGTCGCCGCGCCGGTCACCTCGATGGTGACGAACTTCTCCGCGCCCTCGCCGTCGCGCACGACCTGCTGCGCCAGGTCGATCATCACCTCGTCGAGCGCGCGGCGGAACGATCCGAGCCGTGGATCGCCGGCGCGCGCGACGCGCCTGTGCTTCGCCTGGCCGGTGGCGCACAGCAGCACCGTGTCGCTGGTCGAGGTGTCGCCGTCGACAGTGATTGAGTTGAAGGAGCGCTCGTTCGCCGCGCTGACCAGCGCCTGCAGCACCTGGGCCGGAAGCGCGGCGTCGGTGAAGACGAAAGCGAGCATCGTCGCCATGTCCGGCGCGATCATGCCCGAGCCCTTGGCGAAGCCGTTGATGGTGACGGGGACGCCGTCGATCTCGGCACGCCGGGTCGCGCCCTTGGCGAAGGTGTCGGTGGTCATGATCGCTTGCGCCGCCTCGGCCCAGCCGGCCGGCGCGGCGGCGCCGGCGGTGGGCGCCAGCGCGCCGATGATCTTGTCGGCCGGCGGCGGGTCGCCGATGACGCCGGTCGAGGCGACATAGACCTCGCGCGGGTGGGCGCCGACCAGCTTCGCCATGGCCTTCGCCGTCTCTTCGACGACGGCGCGCCCGGCGCGGCCGGTGAAGACGTTGGAGTTGCCGGAATTCACCACGATCGCCCGCGCCTTGCCGCGCTTGAGGCAGGCGCGGCACCAGTCGACCGGCGCGCCCGGCATGACCGAGCGGGTGAAGACCCCCGCCACCGTCGTCCCCGGATCGAGCACCGCCACCATCAGATCGCGCCGGCCCTGGTAGCGGATGCCGCAATGGGCGGTGGCGAGCCTGACGCCGGCGAGCGGCGGCAGCTCGGGGAAGCGGGCCGGGGCGAGCGGCGAAAGAGCGGGCATGCAAATCTGCGACAGCGGTGGTGCGCGCGGCGAAAGCGCCGTCGCGCTCAGTCCTTGGGCTTGGTCTCCGGCGACAAGGTGGGCGGCGCGCTCGCCGGCGGCGCGGCGTCCGGCGCAGTCTCCGGTGCGAGCGTCGGCGCGCCGGGAGCCGGGCCGAGCGCCGGGCCGGGCGCCGGCGCCGCCCCGGGCTTGCTGCCGTCGAGATTGAACACCTCGATCTTGGCGGCGGTGCGCAGCTCCTTGACCTTGTCACCGACGAGCTCGCGCGATATTTCGTTGCTGAGTTTCGGCTTGACCTGGTCGAAGGTGGGCGGCTTAGCGGTGCGGCGATCCTCGACCTTGATCACGTGCCAGCCGAACTGGGTCTTGACCGGCGCGTCGGTGAACTCGCCCGGCTTCAGCTTGAAGGCGGCGTCGGCGAATTCCGGCACCATGTCCTCCTTGGTGAAATAGCCGAGGTCGCCGCCCGAGGTCTTGCCGCTGGGGTCGGTGGTCTTGTCCTGCGCCAGCTTGTTGAAGTCGCCGCCCTTCTTGAGTTCGGCGATGATCGCCTTGGCGTCGTCCTCGCTGGCGACCAGGATGTGGCGGGCGTGGACCTCCTCGCGCGGCGGCGCATCCTTGATGAATTTGTCATAGCGCGCGTGCAGCTTCTGGTCGGTCACCTGCTTTTGCAGCAGGCGCTGAACATAGGCGTCGGCGATGATCTGGTCCTGCACCAGCGCCGGCCGCTTCTTCACCTCGGGATCGTCCTGCAGCTTGGTCTTGCGGCCGGCCTGGCTCACCAGCATGGTGCCCACCATCTGGTCGAGCAACGCGGGGTAGAGCCGGTCGATCGGCTGCTGCTGCACTTGGGGCGGCAGGCCGCGGATCGCCTCGATCACGTCGGAGCGACGCAGCTCGCTGCCGTTGACGCGGGCCACCACCGGGTCACCAGCCGTCGCCGGCTTTGCCGGTTTCGCCGCCGTCTGCGCCCAGGCGGGCGCCGCGAGCAGCGCAAGGGACAGGGCGAGTATCGCTCGAAACGTCATGGGAATTCCTTTTGATCCAGCGGCGCGACAAGGCCCGCGCCGATACGGCGCCACCGCCCAGGGCCGCAGCGCCGGGCGCTGATAAAGCACATCGCTTCGCCGATAACAAGGGAAGCGGCGGGCGCGGCGCTCGTCGTCCTCGATCCCGTGCACGATGCAGCCGACGCTGAGGCCGAGGAAGCGGTAGATCTGCCCCATCCACTCACTGTCGCGCCGCGCCAGGTAGTCGTTGACGGTGACGACATGGACGCCCTTCCCGG
>DASWFH010000466.1:0-5501 GCA_036394355.1 Allostellaceae bacterium
CGCGGCAAGACGCGGGTGCTGGTCGCCACCGACATCGCCGCGCGCGGCATCGACATCGACGGCATCACCCATGTCATCAATTACGAGCTGCCGAACGTGCCGGAAAGCTACGTGCACCGCATCGGCCGCACCGCGCGGGCCGGCGCCGACGGCGTCGCGCTCTCCTTCTGCGACGCTTCGGAGCGGCCGTTCCTGAAGGACATCGAGAAGCTGACGCGGCAACGCCTCGCCGTCGTCGATACCCACCGCTTCCACCGCGCGGGCGTCCAGGCTGCGGCGCCGGCGGCGTCGCGCCACGCACGGCAGGAGCCGACCCGCGGCGGCCGGGGGAAGCCGAGCCGAAGCGGGCGCGGGGAGCCGAGCCGAAGCGGGCGCGGGCCTCGCCGTGAGCGCCGCAGCGGCCACGGGCAGACGACCCCGGCCGGCGCTGCCGCTTACGGCCGATAAGGAAAGACTGAGAGGGGCGCAGGCGCAAGGCCTTCGCCCGTTTTGCTTCAGTCGCGGAAGCTCGCGCTCGCCGACGCGCCGGCCGAACCGGCCGCCGCGACGTGGGAGGCGAGTTGACGGGCGAGGCGCGCGAGGCGGGCGAGGGTCTCGCGCCGCGCCAGCAGCGCCAGCGGCGCGCTCACCAGCATGAGCGCGGCGATGATCGACAGCGCAGAGCGGTAATCGACGCTGGCGATCAGCAGCGGGCCGGCGGTCGCGCCGGCGCCCCAGGCGGTCAGCATGGCGCCATAGATGGCGCCGGCATGCCGCGCGCCGAAGAAATCGACGGTGAAGGCCGGCATCGCCGCGAAGCCGCCGCCGAAGCACAAGCCGACGATGCCGGCCAGCGCGACGAGCGTCGGGAAATTGCTCACCCGCGCCAGCAGCGCGAACGCGACGAACTGCAGCGCGAAGAGGATCGCGAAGGTGACGGGACGGCCGAGTCGGTCGGAGGCCCATCCCCACAGGATGCGCCCGGCGCCGTTGCACAGCGACAGCGCCATCACCGCCAGCGCCGCCGTCCCCGGCGTCACGCCGGAGAGCTCCTGTGCCAGCGGCGATGCAATCGAGACCAGCGCCGCGCCCGCGGTGACGTTGAGCGCGAGGATGAGCCACAGCAGGTACCAGCGCGGCGAGCGCAAGGCGACGGTAAGGCCGAAGTCGCGCTCGCTCGCCGTCGACGCCGCGAGCGCGCCCGGCGCAAAGCCCGATGGGGCGTAGCCCTCGGGCGCGGCGCGGAACAGCTGCGCCGCGCCGACGCCGATGACGAGATAGCCGGCGCCGAGCGCGAGCAGGGTGTGCTGGAGGCCCAGCGCGGCGAGCATAGCGGCGGCCAATGGGCTCACCATTGCCGCGCCCGCGCCGAAGCCGAACACGGCAATACCGGTGATGAGACCGCGATGGTCGGGAAACCAGCGCACCAGCATGGCCAGTGGCACGATATAGCCGAGCCCGAGGCCGATGCCGCCGACGACGCCCTGCGTCAGATAGAGGATCGGCAAATTGGGCGCGAAGGCGGCGAGCGCGGTACCCAGCCCATAGAGCATGCCGCCCGCGGTGGCGATCGCGCGCGGCCCGTAGCGGCGCTGCAAGGCGCCGCCGAAGCCGGCGGTGATGCCGAGCGCCAGGATGGTGATGGTGAAGACGAGGGTGGCCTCGGCGCGCGTCGCGGCGTACTGGCCGATGATCGCCGGCAGGAACACGCTCGCAGCATAGACCGAGCCGAGTGCTGCCTGCATGAGGCAGCTCGCGGCGGCGATCAGCCAGCGGTTCGGTGCCGCCGGTGCCGTGTCGGGAAAGGTCCTCGCGGTCTGATACGTCATGCTGGCTCCCGCTCGGCAAAACTCGGACCTGTGCGGCCGCAGGGGTGCTGCCGCAGGGACGAAGACGCACAGAGATGAAGGCCGTCGCGCTGAACCGGCAAATCGGCCGGTGTTGGAGGCAAATCTAGCGGGTTATATTTAAGCTCTTGATAAGTTGGCCCGGCTGATCGCGCGCATTTGCCGAAAATGCCGCGATGCCGGGGCGGTTTTCCGCCATTCACGACCGGCGAAAAGAGTCAATGCTGGCGAAAATATGTCGCTGGCCTAGGCCGGTCGGCGATGGGGCCGGCTGACAGCCCTTGATGCAGCAGCGCAGAAGACCAGGCCGTAAACCCTTGGTTAACCACTCCGCCCTATATCCCTACTCTAGATTTCGTAGGGAGCGGCGTTCGATGCCCCATTCCATAGAGGTCTGGCGGGCCGTCATCTCCACCGCGCGAAGCTTGCTCCTGCTCGCCAAGGGCATGGCGGGAGACGAGCTGCTGCTGGCGGACGAGGGCAATGTCGTGCTCGCCGAGCTCAGCCGGCAATATCCGGGCCTGTCGCGCGACGTCGCCGAATACCTCGCGCGCTGACCGGCGCGGCCGGTAAGGCCGGCGCGCGCGAGCGCCGGCGCCATCACAGGCCGGTCATCCCGCATTCGATTGCTGCCGCGCCGGCCCGGCCGCTAGACTTCCGCCCATCATGCCCAGCGGCGGGAGACGAGGCGACTCCATCCGCACCATCGCGGCGCTGGCCGCCGCGGCGGCGCTGCTGATCGGCCTCGGCGCCGTCGCCGCGCAGGTCCTGGCGGCGCGCGGCATCGACATCAGCGCGATGACGCAGGCCGATGTCGAGCGCTTCGTCGCGGCCTGGGGGGCATGGAGTGCCGCCGGCTCGGTCGCGCTCATGGTGCTGCATTCCTTCCTGCCGCTGCCGGCGGAGCTCATCCCGCTGGTCAACGGCATGATGTTCGGCCCCTGGCTCGGCATCGCCCTCACCTGGATCGGCGCGATGCTCGGCGCGGTGCTCTCCTTCGCGCTGGCGCGCTGGCTCGGGCGGCCCTTCGTCCGGCTCGTGGTGTCCGAGGCGCGCTGGCGGCAGATCGCCACCCTTCCGGTGCGGCCGGGCCCGCTTCTGCTGGTGCGGCTGGTGCCGCTGATCTCGTTCAACCTGGTCAATTACGCGGCGGGCCTGCTCGGCGTCGGCTGGTGGACCTTCCTGTGGACCACCGCGATCGGCATCCTGCCGCTCACCGTGGCGATGGTGCTGGTCGGCGGGCAGATCCTGGCGGCGCCGCTCTGGGCCTGGGCGCTCGCCGCCGCGACCGTCGCGGCGCTCTTTCTGCTGTGGCGGGTAGTGGTGAGCCCGTCGGCACCCCGGCTGTGAGGATCGTTTGCAGAGCGCGCTTGACGCGGAGGCGGCTGTTGTATATACAAACGGTCTATACGCGCTAAACTGACAAAGCACCTAGGCCGAACCACCCAAGCACCCAGACCCAAGCACCTACACCCCAAGCACCCACACCCCAACCAGGAGAATGATATGGCCGACACAACCTTTAATCTGGAGGTCCAGAAATGGACTCGGAATGGGATGCCGAGAAAAACGAACGCAATATCTCGGAGCGTGGCATCGACTTCGCCTGGGCCGTCGACATCTTTCTTGGCCCGGTCATCGAACGGATAGACACCCGGCGGGATTACGGCGAGATGCGCTGGATCGCAATTGGCGCGGTGGACGGCCTCGAACTGGTGGTCGTTTACACCTGGCGCGGCAGCCGGCGCCGGATAATCTCCGCCAGGAGAGCTCATGACTACGAAAGAGAAAGATACCGCCAAGCATTCCCCGAGATCGGCGAAGACCCGTCTGGGTAGGACGGATCTACGGCGCGTCCGCGCCACGACAAGCGCCGAAATCGAAGCCGACATTGCGCGGAGCGCTGACGTCGCACCGCTGCTCGACGATGAATGGTTTGACAAGGCATGCGCCGTTCAGCCGTTGCAGAAAATACCTATCAGCATTCGAGTCGATCCCGAAGTCATCGACTTCTTCCGCAAGACAGGCCCGGGATATCAGACGCGGATCAACGCTGTCCTGCGTGCGTTCATGGAGCGCTCGCGCAAATAAGGCGGCCGCCCCACCGCACGGCGAAGACGCTGATCTCCGCGCGATAACGCGCGAAAAGCCGCCCTTATATGCTACTTACAGTTGACGCCGAGCCTCTCCTTTGGCACGGTCTTTTGTCACTTTTTCTTGCGCAGAAACAGAACATTCGAGGGGAGGAACTCATGAACATCCGCCTTGCTTGGGCGAGCGCCATCGGCGTGCTGGCGCTGGCGGCGCCGGCCGTCGCGCATACCGTGGACTGCACCGTGGACAGCGACCGCCTCCAGGAGGCATTGAGCCGTCTCGAGCGCGGCTCGACCCTCACCATCAAGGGCAATTGCGTCGGCAACGTCACGGTGGCGACGGACGGGGCCAGCCTCGTCGCGCATCCGAGCGGCGGCACGATCACCGGCCAGGTCGAAGTGATCGCGCGGCGCGTCAGCATCACCGGCATCAACATCATGGGGCCGGCGCCGAGCGATGCGACCATCGTCCGGGCGGGGTTGCTCGCGCGCGACGGCGCCTCCGTCAGCTTCGCCAACGGCACCATCGCCAATCACGCCAAGGTCGGCGTCATCGCCGTACGCAATGCCAGCGTCACCGTCACCGCCAGCACCATCACCGGCAACGGCACCGCGAATGTGTTCAATTCCGCCGACGGCGTGCAGGCCGCCGATGGCGGTGCGGTCATGCTGGGCACACCGGATGCCAACAACAACCCGGTGCCGAGCGCGGCGGTCGAGGTGGCGCACAATCAGTTCCGCGGCGTTCTCGCGACGCGCACCGGCTCGGTGCGGCTGCTCGCGGCCAACATCCACGACAACGGCGCGCAGGCGCTCGTCGCGGCCTTCGGCGGCTCGTCGCGCATCAGCGGCGGCACCCTTAGCGCACCGATCCCGGCCTCCGGCACGCCGGCCGACGTCGTCATCGCTAGCTTCGGCGGCTCCGTCGACATCGAGAACGACAGCGGCAACGCCATCAGCAACACCACCATCAGCGGCGGCAGCGGCGGCGTGATCGCGCTCGACTCGGGGGCGGCGCGGCTGCGCGGCGTCAGCATCACCACCAGCGGCGGCAGCAACCTCGACCCGTCGGTGGGCGCGTTCCGCTCGGCCTCGATTCGCCTGCAAGGGGCGAACACCATCGCCAACGTCAATACGCTCGGCGGCGGCTTTGCGGTCGAAATCGGCGATAGCGCCAGCCTCCGCGTCGATGACGGCAGCGGGTCGGGCTTCCCGTCCGGATCGAACGTCATCACCGGGCCGTGGCAAGTCTTTGACGCGGGTCAAGCGCGAATCGCCGACGCGGGCCTCGGGTCGAGCATAACCGGCTCGATCGGCGTCACCATCAACAGCTTGCTGACGCTCCAGCGCGGCACGCTCACCGGCGACATACTCGTCGCCTCTGCCAGCACGCTGTTTGCGCTGGGAGGGCCGATCAAATACACCGGCACGATCACTTGCCGCGGCGGCGGCCACATTTTCATCAACCTGCCGAACCCGTTCAATCCGCCGCAGGGGCCGGTCTGCTCGCCCTGAGGCCCCGACGCACCGAGGAAGGGGCGCCTCGGCGCCCCTTTTTCTACAACCAAGCTCTTCTTTCTCG
>DASWFH010000467.1:0-1527 GCA_036394355.1 Allostellaceae bacterium
CGATCGGCCTGCGATGGGCGCGAGACCGGTTGCCGACCGATCTTCGCCCGGGCGCGGGTCGATGGCTTACCGCTTGAACACCAGCAGGGTGCCGCTCGCCTCGGCCGGCTGCACCAGCACGGTGCCGTCGGCGAGCGCCTCATGCGCGACATGCCATTGCGTCAGGTGGTCGGCGGTGCGCGCGAGGTCGCGGCTGGTGAGCGTCACCGCGGCGATCGCGGGCAGCGCGCGGTCGACATCGACCGCCGCCTCGGGATAGAGCGCGGTGAAATCGTCGGGCGTGACGAAGGTGAGGCGGTGCGGCCCGGCATGCACGGTGAGCACGTCGTCGGTGGTAATAACGCCGGCGCCGAACAGCGTCTCGTAAGGGAGGCGCAGCTTCTCGGTCGCCGCGACCAGCACGGTGACCCCGCGCAAGCCCACCGCGCCATTGGCGTGGACGAGCCAGGCGGGCCGGCGCACCAGATCGGGCGTCAGGTGCTCGCAGACGAAGGCCGAGAGGCCCGGCGTCGCCTCCGGCGGCAGCGACACCAGCTTGAAGCGCGGCAGCGCCGTGCCTTCCGGCAGCTCGAGCTGGCGCGCGAGGTCGCGGGGCGCGCCGGCGGCGACGCCGCGGCGCTGCAGCTCCGCCGCCGTCTCCGCCGCCGAGCGCGTGGCGAAGGCGACGCCGCGCGCGCCCTCGCCCGCGCGCAGGAAATCGCCGAGCCCGAGGGTGCCCTCCGAGCCCCCTCCCTGCGCCGCATCGACCACGCCGAGGAGCTCGATGTAGTCGCGCGGGAACATGACGCAATAATTGCCCGTGCCCTGCTGCAGGTGCCGCCCGCGCGGCGTCAGCGTGAAGCCCAGCCGCTCCCACCCCAGCCACGCGCGGTCGAGATCCGCCACCGCGATCAGCACATGATCGATGCCGGAGAGAGGCGGCATTATGTGTTGCGCGCAGCGCGATCGCGGCGCGAAGCGTCGTCACACGGCCCGCGCCGGGCAAACAAAGACGTGGATGGCCGGGACAAGCCCGGCCATGACGGCGGAGAGGGCTTAAGGAGGATAAGGTAGCTACGCCAGTCGGTCATAGAGGTCGACCCAATCGGGGTTCTCGGTGCGAATGAGGCGGACTTTCCACGCGCGCGGCCAGTGTTTCAGATTTTTCTCGCGCTGGATCGCCGCGCGAATGTCTTCGTGATGCTCGGCGAAGACGAGGCGCTTCAGGCCGTAGCGCTTGGTGAAGCCATCGCTCGTGCCCTCGCGATGCTCCCAGGCGCGGCGCGCAAGATCGCTGGTGACGCCGACATACAGCGCACCGTTCGGCCGGTTCGTCATGATGTAGACCCATCCGCCTGCCATGCGGACACTCTACGTCGTCATGGCCGGGCTTGTCCCGGCCATCCACGCCTTCCTTCGACGACAAGACGTGGATGCCCGCCCCGCACAAGGCCGGGCATGACGGAGAAGAACAAGAGGATGACGAGGCCATTTGCTTTAGCGCAAGCTCGCTTCGATGTTGCCGCCGTCGACGGTGAGGGTGGCGGC
>DASWFH010000468.1:0-11497 GCA_036394355.1 Allostellaceae bacterium
GCGAGCGGCCTCGCGCCCGGCGATAAGGTGGTGGTGGACGGCGCCGACAAGCTGCGCGAGGGTGCAAAAGTCACGCTGCCCGGCGCCGCCGGTGCGGCGCAGCCCACAGACCAGCAGCAGCGCAGCGCGCGCGGCCATCGCGCGACCGGCCAATGAGCGGCGGCGGCAGGGCGGCGCTCGGGAAGAGCCGATGAACCCGTCGCGCCTTTTCATCCTGCGGCCGGTGGCGACGTCGCTGCTGATGGTGGCGATCCTGGTGGTCGGCATCGTCGCCTTCCAATTCCTGCCGCTCTCGGCGCTGCCGCAGGTCGACTACCCGACCATCCAAATCCAGACCTTCTATCCCGGCGCCAGCCCGGAGGTGATGACTTCGTCGATCACCGCGCCGCTCGAGCGCCAGCTCGGCCAAATGCCCGGGCTCAACCAGATGTCCTCGACGAGCTCGGCCGGCGCTTCGGTCATCACGCTGCAATTCGGCCTCGATCTCAGCCTCGACGTCGCCGAGCAGGAGGTGCAGGCGGCGATCAACGCCGCCGGCAACCTCTTGCCTTCCGACCTGCCGGCGCCGCCGATCTACGCCAAGGTCAACCCCGCCGATGCGCCGATCCTCACGCTCGCCATCACATCCAAGACCTTGCCGCTGCCGCAGGTCGAGGATCTCGCCGACACGCGCCTCGCGCAGAAGATCTCGCAGCTCCCCGGCGTCGGCCTCGTCAGCATCAGCGGCGGACAACGTCCGGCGGTGCGCATCCAGGCCGACCCGCGCAAGCTCGCCGCGCGCGGCCTCAACATCGACGATCTCCGCACCACCATCGCCAATGCCAACGTCAACACGCCCAAGGGCAATTTCGACGGACCGTCGCGCGCCTACACGATCAACGCCAACGACCAGCTCAAAAGCGCCGCCGACTACGAGAACCTGGTGATCGCCTACAAGGACGGCGCGCCGGTGCTGCTGTCGGACGTGGCGCAGGTCGAGCAGGGCGCGCAGAACAGCAAGCTCGGCGCGTGGATGAACACCGTGCCGGCGGTGATCCTCAATGTCCAGCGGCAGCCCGGCGCCAACGTCATTCAGGTGGTTGACCGCATCACCGCGCTGCTCCCCGAGCTGCAAAACGCCCTTCCCGCCGCGGTCGATGTCGGCGTGCTCACCGACCGCACCAGCACCATCCGCGCCTCCGTGCGCGACGTCGAGCTCGAGCTGGCCCTGGCGGTCGTGCTGGTCGTGCTGGTGATCTTCCTGTTCCTGAGGAACATCCCGGCGACGATCGTGCCCAGCCTTTCGGTGCCGCTGTCGCTGGTCGGCACCTTCGCGGCGATGTACCTGTTGGGCTTCAGCCTCAACAACCTCTCGCTCATGGCACTCACGGTGGCCACCGGCTTCGTCGTCGACGACGCCATCGTCATGATCGAAAACATCGCGCGCTACGTCGAAGAGGGCCATTCGCGCCTCCAGGCGGCGCTCAAGGGGTCGGCGCAGATCGGCTTCACCATCATCTCGCTCACGGTGTCGCTGATCGCCGTGCTGATCCCGCTGCTCTTCATGGGCGACGTGGTCGGCCGCCTGTTCCGCGAATTCGCCATCACGCTGGCCGTCACCATCCTGATCTCGGCGGTGGTGTCGCTGACGTTGGTGCCGATGCTCTGCGCCAAGCTGCTGCGCCACCCGTCGGAGGAGTCGGCCTTCTTCCGCCGCTCGCAGGAATGGTTCGACGCGGCGATCGAGCATTACGGCCGCGCACTCACCTGGGTGCTCGACCGCCAGCCGCTCACCCTGGCCGTAGCCATCGGCACGCTCGCCCTGACCGTTCTTCTCTATATCATCGTCCCCAAGGGCTTCTTCCCGGTGCAGGACACGGGGCTCATCCAGGGAATCTCGGAAGCATCGCAATCGGTGTCCTACGCCGCCATGGCGGAGCGCCAGCAGGCGCTTGCCGCCGCCATCCTCAAGGACCCCGATGTCGACAGCCTGTCCTCCTTCATCGGCGTCGACGGCAGCAATACGACGCTCAATGCCGGCCGGTTTCTGATCAACCTGAAGCCGCGCGACCAGCGCAGCGCCACAGCCAGCGACGTCATTCGCCGCCTCCGGCAGGAGACCGCGGGGGTTGCCGGCGTTTCGCTCTACATGCAGCCGGTGCAGGACCTGACGATCGACACCAACATCAGCCGCACGCAGTACCAGTTCGCGGTCGAGGACGCCAACCCCGACGAGCTCGCCTCCTGGGTCCCGAAGCTGGTCGACAAGCTCGACCAGCTGTCGGAAATCGAGGATGTCGCCAGCGACGCGCAGTCGCACGGGCTCTCCGCCTACATCGTCATCGACCGCGACACCGCCGGGCGATTCGGCATCACACCGGCAACGGTCGACAACGCGCTCTATGACGCCTTCGGCCAGCGTATCGTCTCGACCATCTTCACGCAGTCGAACCAGTATCGCGTCATCCTCGAGGCCGACCCGTCGCTGCAGCACTCGCTCGACGCGCTGGGCTCGATCTACCTGCCGTCGTCGATCTCGACCACCGGCCAGGTGCCGCTGACCGCGATCGCCCGGGTGGTCGAGCAGGAATCGCCCCTGCAGATCAGCCATCTCGGGCAGTTCCCGGCGGCGACGATCTCGTTCAACCTGGCACCGGGGTCCTCGCTCGGCGCCGCCGTCACCGCCATCAAGCAGGCCGAGCAGGAGATCGGCATGCCCGAGAGCGTCTTCACCAGCTTCCAGGGCGCGACCCTCGCCTTCCAGGCGTCGCTCACCAACGAGCTGCTGCTGATCCTGGCGGCGATCGCCACCGTCTATATCGTCCTCGGCGTGCTCTATGAGAGCTACATCCACCCCATCACCATCCTGTCGACGCTGCCTTCGGCGGGCATCGGCGCGCTGCTGGCGCTGATCATCGACGGCAGCGACCTCGGCATCATCGGCATCATCGGCATCGTCCTGCTCATCGGCATCGTCAAGAAGAACGCCATCATGATGATCGACTTCGCGCTCGAGGCCGAGCGCGAGCACGGCAAGGCGCCGCGCGAGGCCATCTTCCGGGCCTCACTGCTGCGCTTCCGCCCGATCATGATGACGACGCTGGCCGCGCTCTTCGCCGCGCTGCCTTTGATGCTCGGCACCGGCGCCGGCTCGGAGCTGCGCCACCCGCTCGGCATCACCATCGTCGGCGGCCTCATCGTCAGCCAGGCGCTGACCCTCTTCACCACGCCGGTGATCTATCTCGCCTTCGATCGCCTGGCGCGACGCCTTGCCGGCCCGAAAACCGCGGAGAGCGCGGCGGAATGAACCTCTCCGCGCCCTTCATCAAGCGGCCGGTCGCGACCACGCTCCTGACGTTGGGCGTAGCGCTCGCCGGCGCGGTCGCCTTCTTCCTGCTGCCGGTGTCGCCGCTGCCGCAGGTGGATTTCCCGACCATCTCGGTGCAGGCGCAGCTGCCCGGCGCGAGCCCGGAGACCGTCGCCACCAGCGTGGCGACGCCGTTGGAGCGCCATCTCGGGCAGATCGCCGATGTCACCGAGATCACCTCGTCGAGTTCGGTCGGCCAGACGCGCATCACCCTCCAATTCGGCCTCGACCGCAACATCGACGGCGCGGCGCGGGACGTGCAGGCGGCGATCAATGCCGCGCGCGCCGATTTGCCAGCGAGCCTCAGGAGCAACCCCACCTACCGCAAGGTCAACCCGGCCGACGCGCCGGTGCTGATCTTGGCGCTCACCTCGGACACGCTGAGCCAGGGCCAGCTCTATGATTCCGCCGCGACCGTGCTGCAGCAGAAGCTTTCGCAAGTCCAGGGCATCGGCCAGGTGACGGTCGGCGGCAGCTCGCTGCCGGCGGTGCGCGTCGAGCTCAACCCGCACGCTCTCTTCAAATACGGCATCGGCCTCGAGGACGTGCGTGCCGCCCTCGCTGCCGCCAACGCCAATGCGCCCAAGGGCGACATCGAGTTTGGCGGCAAGCGGTACCAGCTCTACACCAACGACCAGGCCCGCGAGGCCGACCAGTACCGCTCGCTGGTTGTCGCCTACCGCAACGGCTCGGCCGTGCGCCTGTCCGACCTCGCCGAGGTGACGAATTCGGTGGAGGATTTGCGCAATCAGGGCCTCGCCAACGGCAAGCCCTCGGTGCTGCTGATCCTCTACCGCCAGCCCGGCGCCAACATCATCGACACCGTCGACCGCGTCATGGCGCTCCTGCCGCAGCTCGAGGCGTCGATCCCCCGCGACATCGACGTCACCGTGGCGGCCGACCGCACCACCGATATCCGCGCCTCGCTGCGCGATGTCGAGCGCACGCTGGTGATCTCAGTCGCGCTGGTCATCATGGTGGTGTTCCTGTTCCTGCGCGACGCGCGCTCCGCCTTGATCCCGAGCGTCGCCGTGCCGGTGTCGCTCATCGGCACGTTCGGGGTCATGTACCTGTTGGGCTACAGCCTCGACGCGCTGTCGCTGATGGCGCTCACCATCGCCACCGGCTTCGTGGTGGACGATGCGATCGTCGTCCTGGAGAACATCATCCGCCACATCGAGGCGGGCATGCCGCGCATGCAGGCCGCGCTGCAGGGCGCGCGCGAGGTCGGCTTCACCGTGCTGTCGATGAGCTTGTCGCTCGTCGCCGTGTTCATTCCGATCCTGCTCATGGGCGGCATCGTCGGGAGGCTGTTCCGCGAATTCGCCATAACGCTTTCTATCGCCATCGTCATATCGCTCGTGGTGTCGCTGACGACGACGCCGATGATGTGCGCCTACCTTTTCCGGCGCCGGCCCGAGCGCGAGCCGGGCCGGCTCTCGCGCGCCGTCGAGGGCGCCTTCGACGCCGTGCTCGGCTTCTACGATCGCACACTGACCTGGGCGCTCGCGCATGCGCGGGTGATGATGCTGATCCTGCTGGCGACGCTGTGCCTCAACGTCTATCTCTTCTACATCGTGCCCAAAGGCTTCTTCCCGCAGCAGGATACGGGGCGGCTCGTTGGCGGCATCCAGGCCGACCAGAGCATCTCTTTCCAGTCGATGCGGCAAAAGCTGACGCAGTTCATCACCATCCTGCGCAAGGACCCCGCGGTCGAGAACGTCGTCGGCTTCATCGGCGGCGGCCAGACCAATTCCGGTTTCGTCTTCATTTCGCTGAAGCCGCTGTCCGAGCGCAAGCTGCCTGCCGACCAGATCATCACCCGACTGCGGGGCGAGCTCTCGCAGGTGGCGGGGGCGACGCTGTTCCTGCAATCGACGCAGGATATCCGCGTCGGTGGCCGGCAGACCAACGCCCAGTATCAATACACGCTGCAGAGCGACGACCTCGGCGAGCTCTACGCCTGGGCGCCCAAGATAACCGAGGCGCTGCAGCATGTCCCGGAGCTCACCGACGTCAATTCCGATCAGCAGCAGAACGGGCTCGAGACGTATCTGGTGATCGACCGCGCGAGCGCCGCGCGGCTCGGCCTCACCGCGAGCCAGATCGACAACACGCTCTACGACGCCTTCGGCCAGCGCCAGGTGTCGACGATCTACAACGCCCTCAACCAATATCACGTGGTCATGGAGGTCGCGCCGCAATACTGGCAAAGCCCGGACATGCTCAACGAGCTCTATGTCAGCACCGCCGGCGGCGCCGTCGGCGGCACGCAGGGCACAAATGCGGTAATCGGCACGACGTCGAAAACGAAGAGCGCGGGGCAAAGCACCGCCGCCCCATCGACTGCAGCGCAGATTGCCGGCGATACGGCGCGCAATCTCAGCTCGAACCAGATCGCTAACACCGGACGCGGCAGCGCATCGACCGGCGCCGCCGTCAGCACGCATGCCGAGACCATGGTGCCGCTCGCCGCCTTCTCTCATTACGAGCCTGGTAACGCGCCGCTCGCGGTCAATCATCAGAGCCTGTTCGTTGCCTCCACCATCTCCTTCAATCTGGCGCCGGGCAAGTCGCTGAGCGACGCGGTGAGCGCGGTCAATGCGGCAATGAACAGCATCGGCGTGCCTGCATCGATCCAGGGCACCTTCCAAGGGACCGCGCGCGTCTTCCAGGAATCGCTGGCCAACGAACCGATCCTGATCCTGGCCGCGCTGGCGGCCGTCTACATCGTGCTTGGCGTGCTCTATGAGAGCTACATCCATCCCATAACGATCCTCTCGACGCTGCCCTCGGCCGGTCTCGGCGCCGTGCTGGCGTTGCTCGCCTGCGACACCGAGTTCAGCATCATGGCGATGATCGGCGTGATCTTGCTCATCGGCATCGTCAAGAAGAACGCCATCATGATGATCGACTTCGCGCTCGATGCCGAGCGCAGCCAGCACCTGAGCTCGCGCCAGGCGATCTACCAGGCCTGCCTCCTGCGCTTCCGCCCGATCATGATGACGACCATGACGGCGCTGCTGGGCGCGCTGCCGCTCGCGCTCGGCACCGGCAACGGCGCCGAGGTGCGCCAGCCGCTCGGCATCTCCATCATCGGCGGCCTGATCGTGAGCCAGATGCTGACGCTCTACACCACGCCGGTGATCTACCTCTATCTCGACCGTCTCCGGCTGTGGAGCCTCGGCCGCTGGCGTCACCGCTATCCCGACGCCGGTGGCGGCGAAGTGCCGGAGGCCGGCGAATGAGCGAACGCGGGGGATCGAAGGCGCTGTCGGCGGCAGCCGCGGCGCTCGTCGCGGCGTGCTCGGTCGGGCCGGATTATCACCGCCCGGCGGCGCCGGTGCCGGCGAGCTACAAGGAGGGCTGGAAGACCGGCGAGCCGCAGGACATCACCGACCGCGGCGCGTGGTGGGCGATCTACAACGACCCGCTGCTCGACGATCTCGAGCGGCAGGTCGACATCTCCAACCAGAACCTGAAAGGCGCCGAAGCGGCATACCGGCAAGCGCGCGCGGTCGTCGCGCAGGCCCGCTCGGGCTATTTCCCGGTCATTTCGGTGGCCGCTTCCGCGACGCGCTCCAGCCAGGGCGGCGGCGGGCTTACCAGCACCAGCGGCGTCACCCGCTTCAGTCGCGGCGTCCAGACGCAATACGACTTGACGGCCGATGCGACCTGGAGCCTCGATCTCTGGGGCAGGATCCGTCGCACCGTCGAGGGCGACGTCGCCAACGCGCAGGCGAGCGCCGCCGATCTCGCCTCGGCGCGGCTTTCGGCGCAGGCGACGCTGGCGATCGACTATTTCGACCTGCGCGCCAATGACGAGCTGAAGCGGCTGCTCGATGCCGCCGTCGTCGCCTTCACCCAGTCCTTGCAGATCACGCGCAACCAATATGCGGTAGGCGTCGCCGGACAGGCCGACGTCGTCACCGCCGAGACCCAGCTCGAGACGACGCGCGCGCAGTCGGTCGCCGTCGGTGTGCAGCGCGCCCAATTCGAGCATGCGATCGCCGTGCTGATCGGCAAGCCGCCCGCCGAATTCTCGATCGCGGCGACGCCGATGCCGAACAATATCCCTGTCGCCCCAACCGGTGTCCCGTCGACGCTGCTCGAGCGCCGGCCGGACATCGCCGCGGCGGAACGGCTCATGGCAGCGGCCAATGCACAGATCGGCGCGGTCGCGGCGGCCTATTATCCCGACCTCACCTTGTCGGCCTCCTACGGCTTCACCAGCACATCGCTCGACAAGCTGCTGCGCGCGTCCAACGCCTTCTGGTCGGTTGCGCCGCAGCTGACGCAGACCGTCTTTAATGGCGGCCTACGCGGTGCGCAGGTGGACCAGGCGCGCGCCGTCTACGATCAAAATGTCGCGACCTACCGCCAGACCGTGCTCACCGGCTTCCAGCAGGTCGAGGACCAGCTGGCAGCGCTGCGCATCCTGGCGCAGCAGGCCGAAATCGAGGCGAACGCGGTACGGCTCGCGCGCGAGGCCGAGCGCTTGACGCTCAACCAGTATAGGGCCGGCACGGTCCCCTATACCGCCGTCATCACCGCGCAGACTCAGGCGCTCAACAACGAGCAGACCGAGCTCACCATCCTGCAGAACCGCCTTGCCGCGAGCGTCTCGCTCATCCAGGCGCTGGGCGGCGGCTGGACGGCGACCCAGCTGCCGACCGATGCCGACGTCAAGGCCCGCAGCCCGCTCGATCTGTTGCGGTGATCAGGGCCTAGCGCCCGACGCTGCCGACAGAGCGCGGGTGAAGGCCATCCAGTTGCCGTCGGGGGAAGTGCAGGGGGCAAGGTCGCGCCGATCCTTCGCCACCAGCGTCAATCCTCTGAAGCGCCACAGCTTGCGCCATTTCTCGAGATCATCGAGCGCGTCGCGGCGCACCCGGCGCTCGATGCGGCGATGCACATAGGCGCGGCCGAGCGTCAGATAAACCACGACGCCGAGCGCCAGCGCCGCTAGGCCCGGTGCCATGCCCCAGCGCCACCACAGCAAGGCGGCGATGAAGAGCGCGACGTAAGCCCAGACATTGCCGTCGGCCTCGACCGCCACGGGGCTGTCGATGTGGTTGAGCCGCTGCGGCTCGACGCGCAGCTCGACGTTGCCTTCGGCCAAGCGCCGCCGCAAGGCCGCGAGCAGTTCGCCCGCGCTCTCGCCGGTCGTCGACCGCGCCTCCATCGGTCTGTCCATGTCAGGGATAAAGCCCGCGCATCCGCGCCTGGAGCCGCACGAGGCCGAGCAGCGCGTCAATCTGCGGCGTCGGCTCGCCGACTATCGTCCCGATCTCGTGCACTGCCGTCAGCAGCGCGTCGATCTCGAGCGGCTTGCCGGCCTCCAGATCCTGCAGCATCGATGTCTTGAACGGCCCAAGCTTCCGCGCCACCGCCATGCGGTCCTCGCCGCTCTGCTGGATGGGGCAGCCGATCCGCGTGCCGATCGCAGCCGCCTCGCGCATCGCCGCCAGGCAGAACGCGGTGATCAGGGGATCGTCGAGAATCTTGTCCGAAGTCGCGCCGGTCAGCGCCGAGATGGGGTTCATGGTCATGTTGCCCCACAGCTTGTACCAGATGTCAGTCTGGATGCGCGGCGACACCGGCACGTCGAAGCCGGCGCGCGCGAGGGACTTGGCGAGCGCCGTCGTGCGCTCGCTCGCGCCGCCCGCAGGCTCGCCGATGATGAGGCGATTGCCGAAACCATGCCGCACCAACCCCGGCTCGGGGGTCGAGCAGGTGGCGTGGACGACGCAGCCGACGACATGCCGCGTCGGCATCGCCGCAGCGATGCGGCCCTGCGGATCGATCGAGGCGAGCTTAAGCCCCTCATAGCGCCCGCCGAGCCCGCCGAAGAACCACCAGGGCACGCCGTTCATGGCGGTGAGCACGACGGTGTCGCGCGCCAGCAGCGGCGCTATCGCCGCGGCAACATCGGCCAGCGCTGGCGCCTTGACGGCGATGACGACGAGGTCCTGCGGACCGAGATCGCGCGGCTCCTCGGCGACGCGCGCCGGCGCGGTCAGCAGTTCGCCGCTCATCTCCAGACGCCAGCCTCGCTCGCGCAAGGCGGTCGCTGTGAGCCCGCGCGCGACAGCAGAAACAGCGTTGCCCGCGCTTGCCAGCCGCGTGCCGATGAAGCCGCCGATCGCGCCGGCGCCGACGATGCAGACCTTCATCGCGCCTGCCGCCGTCAACTGCGATAGGACGGGTCGATGCGGTCGACGACGCGCGTCAGCGCGTCGAAAACGTCCTGGCCGGCGCCGAACTGCGCGCGATATTGCAGCGAATCGCGCGTGCATTTCGCCTGGATGTCCTCGGGAATATCGATGGCCGGGCCCATCGCCGCCGACGCCACCTGGATCTCGCAGGCGCGGTTCAAGGTCCACAGGATGACGAAGGTGCGCGGCACGGTCTCGCCCCAGGCGAGGAGGCCGTGGTTGCGCAGGATCACCGCCGGCTTGTCGCCGATGTTGCGCACCAGGCGCGGGCCCTCGTCGGCATGCACGGTGATACCCTCGAAATCGTGATAGGCGAGCTTGCCGTAGAGCTGCGCCGAATAGAAATTGCTCGGCGACAGCCCCCCTTTCGAGCACGCCACGGCGAGGCCGGCCGTCGTATGCGTGTGCATCACGCAATGCGCGCCGGGAATGCCGTCATGGATGGCGGCATGTACGGTGAAGCCCGCCGGATTGACCGGCCAGTCGGATGCGCCGACGACGTTCCCCGCGAGATCGATCTTCACCAGGTTGGAGGCGCGGACTTCCGAATACATCAGCCCGAACGGGTTGATGAGGAAATGCTTCTCCGGCCCGGGCAGGCGCAAGGTGATGTGGTTGTAGATGAGCTCGACCCAGCCCAGATGGGCGAAGATGCGATAGCAGGCGGCGAGTTCGACCCGCGCCTTCCACTCCTCGAGGCTGAATTGCGCGGGCCGGGCGACGGATTTGAGCATGGATTCGCTGATCATGGCATTCACCTTTCCGCGGCCTAGGACGGCACGACCCTTCCCCGGCATTCGCCGAAGCCGATGGGGGCGTAGCCGTCGCGGCGGCAATGGGCGCGCAGGATGATCTCGTCGCCATCTTCGAGGAAGCGACGCGTCTCCCCCGAAGCGAGCGTGAGCGGCTCGCGGCCACCCTGGGTCAGCTCCAGCAGGCTGCCGAAGCTCTCGCGCGTCGTGCCGCTGATGGTGCCGGAGCCGAAGAGGTCGCCGGGGTTAAGATTGCAGCCGCCGCAGCTGTGATGCGCGACGAGCTGCGCCACGGTCCAGTAGAGCTCGGTGCTGTTGGCCTGCGACAGGCGTTGCGGCGCCAGCCCCTTGCCGCGCATCGCCTCGGTGAGGAGGAGCGCCTCGAGCGCGATGTCGAACGCGCCGGCACGCTGGTCCGCCTCATCCCAGAGATAGTCGAGCGGCTTGGGGTCGCCGGGAGGCCGCTCCGCCTGGGCCTTGCGGAACGGCGCGAGCGCTTCGGCGGTCACTATCCAGGGCGAGATCGTCGTCGCGAAATTCTTGGCGAGGAAAGGGCCCAGCGGCTGGTATTCCCAGGCCTGCACATCGCGCGCCGACCAATCGTTGAGCAGGCACAGGCCGACGACGCGATCGCCCGCCGCGGCGATCGGGATCGGCTCGCCCTGCGCGTTGCCCGGCCCGATCCAGACGCCGAGCTCAAGCTCGTAATCGAGGTTGCGGCACGGGCCGAAGCTCGGCACGGTCTCGTTCGCGGGCTTGCGCTGGCCTTCGGGCCGCCGCACCGGCGCGCCCGAAGCGCGGATCGACGAGCCGCGGCCGTGATAGGCGATCGGCACGTATTTGTAATTCGGCAGCAGCGGGTTGTCCGGCCGGAACATCTTGCCGGCGTTGGTGGCGTGGTAAATGCCGGCGAAGAAATCGGTGTAGTCGCCGATCTCCGCCGGCAGCTCGACGACACACTCGCTCGCCTTGTGCAGCAGCTTCGGCGCCCGTGCCTTCACCTTGGCGGCGTCAGGCCCGTCGGCGTCGAGGATCTCGGAGAGGCGCCGGCGCAGCGCAGCGCGCGGAGCCTTGCCGAGCGCCATCAGCGGATTGAGGATCGAGCCCGCGGCCGCCTCGGCCGCGTGCGCCGCCTCGCCGTCGAACAGGCCGGCATCGAGCGCGGCGTCGAGATCGAGGAT
>DASWFH010000469.1:0-4395 GCA_036394355.1 Allostellaceae bacterium
CGTCGGTCATGTCCTGGTCGGCGGCGCTCTGATCCTGATCGGGACCGGCATCGGCCTGCGTCAGGCCCGGCGCGCCCTGGTCGCCATAGTAATTGTTGACGGTCTCGCTGATGCCGGGCTGCGTCGGCATGCCCGCGAGAAAGCCGCTGCCGTAATGCGGGCCGAAGAGCGACTGGATGCCCTGGAACAGCAACGCGCCGCCGGCGATGCCCGCAGCGGTGGTCGCGGCCTGACGCAGGAAGCCGGAGCCTGCGCCGGGCATGATTGCCGGTGCGCTGGACCCGGCGCCGGGCATGATCGGCGGTGCACCGCCCGCGGGCATGCCGCCTGACTGGCTCCACGCCCCCTCAGGCGCGCCGCCTTGCGTCGAGCGGGTCCAGGCGCCCGAGGAGGGCACGCTGCCGCGGCCGGCACCGCCGAGGAAGCTCGTCGGCTGCTGCTGCGGCGCAGTCGCCGCTTTCGCCTGAGCCAGTTGGCGCTCGAGCTCGGCGATGCGGCTTTCGGCGTTGCGCAGCGCCATGTCCTGGATCAGCACCGTCTGCACCAGGTAATAAGGCGCATCCGGCTGCTCCGCCATGGCGCCGCGGATGAGCGCGTCGGCCTCGGTGTCCTTGGGCTGATTGCCTTGCTGCTTGAGGCGGTCGAGAAGAGCGGTGACGAGGTCGCGTTCCTGCGGCGTCATGGCGTGCCTCCTCGGGTAAGCGAAACCGCCTTAACAGATCGGGTGGCGATCGCCGCGCGGCAAGGGGGCAGCGCGGATTCCGTCACAGGCCGCGATTGCCCATGGCGAGGAATTTCTCGCGCCGCTGCGTGCGCAGGCTTGCCGCGTCCATGCCGAGCAGCGGGCGCAGCACCGTCTCGATGGCTTCGCCCAGCGCCGCCATCGCCGGCTCGCGCTCGCGATGCGCGCCGCCCAGGGGCTCGGGCACGATCGTGTCGATGACGCCGAGCTTGAGCAGATCTTGCGCGGTGAGCTTGAGCGCCTCGGCCGCATCCTGCGTGTTGTCGGAGGTGCGCCAGATGATCGAGGCGCAGGCCTCGGGCGAGATCACCGAATAGGTCGAGTGCTCGAGCATGAGCACGCGATTGCCCGCCGCCAGCGCCAGCGCGCCGCCCGAGCCGCCCTCGCCGATGATCGAGG
The DNA here is from genome assembly GCA_036394355.1 of Allostellaceae bacterium. Lineage (GTDB taxonomy): Bacteria > Pseudomonadota > Alphaproteobacteria > ATCC43930 > CGMCC-115725 > DAHUYF01. The sequence goes on from DASWFH010000469.1 coordinate 1,142, forward strand.
CGACGAGCGGCACGCGCAGTTGCAGAGAGGTCTCGATCGAGCGCGCGATCGCTTCCGCCTGGCCCCGCGCCTCGGCGTCGATGCCGGGATAGGCCCCGGCGGTGTCGATGAAGGTCAGCACGGGCAGGCCGAAGCGGTCGGCGAGGTCCATCAGGCGCCGCGCCTTGCGGTAGCCCTCCGGCCGCGCCATGCCGAAATTGTGGCGCAGGCGGCTCTCGGTGTCGGCGCCCTTCTCATGCGCGAGCACGACGACGCTGCGGCCGCGGAAGCGGCCGAGCCCGCCGATGATGGCGCGGTCCTCGCCGAACGCGCGGTCGCCGGCGAGCGGCGTGAAATCGGTGATGAGCTGTTTGATGTAGTCCGAGCCGTGCGGGCGGTCCGGGTGCCGCGCGAGCTGGACCTTCTGCCATGCCGTCAGCTTGGCATAGGTCTGGCGCAGCAGCCGGTCGACCTTTGCCTCGAGCCGCGCCACCTCGTCGGCGATATTGATGTCGTTGCCGTTGGAGAGGTGTCGGAGCTCGTCGATCTTGCCTTCGAGCTCGGCCAGCGGCTTCTCGAAATCGAGGAAGTGGCGCATCGGGCGCGATCCCTAGCACAGGGCCGCTGGCGATGCCACTCCGGCCTGCGGCCGTGACTGGCGTTGTCCTACCTGCACAAGAACGGCACGCCCAACTGGGCCGACTTTGCAGACGGGACCTGGGCGGTCAGATCACAGAAATTTGGCCAGTGACCTTTTCAATACTTCGACATCGTTTTTTTTGGAACGAAGCAGACGCTTCTGGGAGTTTTGCTTGAAGTCCTCGACCTTGAGTTCGATTAACGCGATGCCGTGTTGGGGGAGCGTGGCTCGGCGGCGCGCATCATAGATGCGCCTCTGCTCGCCGCGATGAACTCCGCTTACGGTCTGCTTCGGAGGTTTATCCCAAAACGGAACGCTCTCGAAATGCTGCCGCTCGTGATATTCAATGACCAGGCGATGTCCGGGGTAGTAGGCATCTACGGGCAGCGGTGTCCCGGCATCTCCGGCTAGAAAGGAAAATCCTCGATACTGTCGCTGGGCCTTCTCGCCGAGTAGGCGGTCGCAAAGGCCTATAATATATGCTTCGTCTCTAATCGATGATCGGGCCCGGTGCTTTGCCGGCTCCGTCGAGCGCGTCATCCGCTTCGCGGTCGGGTTGCCGAGCGCCACAATCATTGCCGGCGTCAGCTGCCATGCTGTGCCGTGCGTGTGCGAGCCATCTCCGGCTTTGCCATAAAGCGCACGCAATCGGCGCCGGACGCTTTTCGGATCCAGCTTATACTTCGCCGCGTATTCTTTCGGAGTCACGCATACGCTCGTGCGGAGTCACTCGCGGAGGGCGATTATTGTATAATATAGCTTTAGCAGTGGCAGCTGGAGCAAGGTCCGGCTGCATGACTGCCGTGCGTCCTTCGAGACGCCCGCTGTCGCGGGCTCCTCAGGAAGAGGCAACATTGTGAATGGCATTACCCATCCATCCTCAGCCTGAGGAGCGCCCGAAGGGCGCGTCTCGAAGGCCGCACTGAGTCCATCCAGGCGGATATTACTCTACCCCGCGCGGGATCGCCTCGGCCTTCTTGACCAGCACTTCGGCCTGGCGGATCGAGGCGATGTCGAGCAGCCTGCCGTCGAGCGCCACGGCGCCCTTGCCCTCGCGCTTGGCTTGCTCCATGGCGGCGAGGATACGGCGCGCGCGCTCGACCTCCTTTTCCGAGGGCGTGAAGGTCTCGTTGGCGAGCGCCACCTGCGACGGGTGGATCGCCCATTTGCCTTCGCAGCCGAGCACCGCCGCGCGGCGCGCCGCCGCCCTGTAGCCGTCCTCGTCCTTGAAGTCGCCGAATGGCCCGTCGATCGGACGCAAGCCGTTGGCGCGCGCCGCCACCACCATGCGTGCCAGCGCGTAATGCCACATGTCGCCCCAATGGGTCTCGCGCCGGCCCTGCTCGTCCTTGTCGGTGAGGATGGCATAATCGGGATTGGCACCGCCGATATTGGTGGTACGCGCGCGCGTCGAGGCGGCATAGTCGGCGACGCCGAAATGCAGCGATTCGAGGCGGCGGGAGGCGGCGGCGATCTCGTTCACGTTCTGCATGCCCAGCGCCGTCTCGATGATAAGCTCGAAGCCGATGCGCTTCTTCGTGCCCTTCGCCGTCTCGATCTGCGTCACCAGCATGTCCAAGGCATAGACGTCGGCGGCGGTGCCGACCTTGGGGATCATGATGAGGTCGAGCTTGCCGGGCGCCTGCTCGAGAACGTCGACGACGTCGCGGTACATGTAATGCGTGTCGAGGCCGTTGATGCGCAGCGACATCGTCCGGCCGCGCCAGTCGATCTCGTTGAGCGCCTGGATGACGTTCTTGCGCGCCTTCTCCTTCTCGTCCGGCGCCACCGCGTCCTCGAGGTCGAGGAAGACGACGTCGGCCGTGCCCTTGGCCGCCTTGTCGAAGAATTGTGGCTGGCTGCCGGGCACCGCGAGCTCGCTGCGGTTGAGGCGCGCCGGTGCGTTCTCGATCAGGGTGAAGCTCATGGCCTTCCTCGTGGCGGGTGATGGCGGAGAATTTCCCAATCGCGCGCGAAGTGCAAACGCAAAGTCGCTGCACAATATTGAGGCAGCGGGACGGGCGGCGTAACCGGCCGTTAAGGCACGCCTGCCAGCGTGGTGCTATCCTCGCCTGCCACCGGAGCGCCCTCTCATGCCGAGATATCGCCTTTCCGTTTTAGCGCTGCTCGTCATCGCCCTGATCACCGGCGGCCGGGCCGAGGCGGGCTCCGCCGTCAAGCCGATCTGGTTCTACCGCGCGGAAAGTGCGGCCGGACTGGCAACGTTCTTCTATCCCTCCTTCCATCTGCGCGATAGCCGCGTGCCGCGCCCGCCCATGACCATGCTCGATTCGGTCGGGCGCCTGGCCCTCGAGGCCGACATCCTCGAGGCGAAGACCCATCGCGAGACATTGATGCCCTATCTCCTCGGCCCGACGCCGCGCGATCTGGCGACATTGTTCACGGCGACGGAAGTCGCCCGCATCCGCGCGCGGGCGGCCTGCAACGGGCTCGACGGCGCCGTCGAGCGACTGCGGCTGTCCTTCATCGCCACCATCGTCGCCTTGCCCTGTCCGAAAGCCGGGGCCGAGGAGGGCGGCAGCTACGAGGAAGGGGTGGAGCTGGCGGCGCAGCGGCGCGGCCTCGAGATCACCGGCCTCGAGACCGCCGAGGAGGAGTTCGCCGCGCTCGCCGC
>DASWFH010000470.1:0-1842 GCA_036394355.1 Allostellaceae bacterium
TCAACCCGGCCGCGGGGCGGCGGCGCGGCGCAGGCGGTCGTTGAGTGCTACGCCCAGGCCGTGCTCGGGGATCGGCATGACGGCGATGGCGGTGAAGTCCGGCCGGTCGAGCGCACGCAGCGCGGCGAAGAGATTGGCGGCGGCTTCGCGCAGATCGCCCGAGCGACTGAGCCAGCGCGTCTCCTTGGCGCCTTTGGGGGCACGCTTGCCGAAAGCGAGCAGCGCCTCGTCCTGCCGCACCGTCGTGGCGTCCAGGCGCAGCGGCAGCGACGGCGCGTAATGGCTCGGCAGCATCCCCGGACCGCGCGGCGCGCCATCGAATTCGCCGGCACGATCGATCGGGCCGATGGCCGCTTCGAGTTCCTCGACAGGCACGCCGCCCGGTCGCAACAATATCGGCCGCGCAGCGGTGAGATCGAGGATCGTCGATTCGACGCCGACGCGGCAGGCGCCGCCATCGAGCACGGCGGCGATGCGGCCGTCGAGCTCGTCGAGGACATGCTCCGCTCGTGTCGGGCTGATGCGGCCCGAACGGTTGGCGCTCGGCGCGGCGAGGGGGCGCCCGACGGCGCGGATAAGGGCGCGCGGCAGCGGATGGGCCGGGACGCGCAGCGCGAGGCTGTCGAGCCCGGCGCTGGCCAAGAGCGAGACGGGACCATCCGCCAGCCGCGGCAGCACCAAGGTCAGCGGCCCCGGCCAAAAGCGCGCGGCGAGCATGTCGGCGCGCGCGTCGAAGCGAACGAGTCGCGCTGCCGCAACGGCGTCTATTACATGCACGATCAGCGGGTTGAAGACCGGTCTTTGCTTCGCGTGGAAGATGGCGGCCACAGCCTGATCGCTGGTCGCGTCGGCACCGAGGCCGTAGACCGTCTCGGTCGGAAAGGCGACGAGGCTGCCGTCGCGCAGCAGCGCCGCGGCACGGTCCAGCTCGGCAGGGGTGAGACACTCGGTCACAGAGGAGTCGCGCTCGGCGGTGGGTGTGCGCCGAGATATAGTTGGCGAAAGGCAGAGGAGGCAAATCGTCCCTGCGCGCCGAGTCGACGTGCGCACGAACCTTTGAGGAGGAGGTGCCGACCATGCCAGGTATCATCATCGCGATCGCGCAGCGAAAGGGCGGCGCCGGCAAGACCACGCTGGCAGCGCATCTCGCACTCGCCTGGGCGGCGCGCCAGCGCGTCGCGGTCGTCGACATCGATCCGCAAGGGAGCCTTGCCGCCTGGTTCCGCCTGCGTCAGGCGCGGCTCGGGGCGGACGCCACTATCGAGGTCGCGGCGATCACCGGCTGGCGTGTCGCCGCCGAGGTCGAGCGGCAGGCGCGCGCGAACGACATCGTCCTCATCGATAGCGCGCCTCATGCCGAGACGGAGGCGCGCGTCGCCGTTCGTGCGGCAAGCCTCGTGCTGGTGCCGGTCCAGCCCTCGCCGATGGACGTCTGGGCGACGCAGGCGACGCTGGATCTTTGCCGCCAGGAGCGCGTGCCCGCGCTGGTGGTGCTGAACCGGGTGCCGTCGCGCGCCAACCTCACCGCCGTGATGGCAGCCAAGCTCGGCGAGCTCGGCGTGTCCGTCGCGGCGGCGCAGATCGGCAACCGGGTCGCGCTTGCCGCCGCGCTCGTCGAGGGCAGGGGCATCCTGGAGGTGGCGCCCACCAGCCCCGCGGCGCTGGAAATCGCCGCGCTGGCCGAGGAAGTCCTGCAGCGGACGGCGCGGCGCAGCGCCGCCTGAGCGGCCGCGGCCGTTCCCGGCTCAACGAAGCCGGCGGCCGAACAGATCGAAGAGCCGCTCCCAATGGGTCTCCGCGGCGGCCTTGTGATAGCAGTGGCGCTGCGGAAAGGCGAAGCCG
>DASWFH010000471.1:0-7321 GCA_036394355.1 Allostellaceae bacterium
CCGGGGTCATGGACCTGCGCGCGATGGCTGTCGTGACGGCAGCCATCACCGTCGAACGTCTCGCACCGGCCGGTGAGCACGTCGCGCGAGCCATCGGAGCCGTCGTCGTCGGGGCAGGGTTGTTCCTGATCGCGCGAGCAGGCGGGCTCGGATGACGCATCCCGCATGGTGCGCCTGAACTTCGCCCGCCGTGCGAGCCTGGGAAGCTGGACATTGTCGCCCGTCAGGCGCAAGCGCGACGGCACACCAGGGATAGCGCACGGCCGAGGCTGTGCTAGATAGGACACGTACGACTACTGATGCCCAGCTCGTGGCACAAATCGCGGACAACTGTCTCTTTCCGTCCCATGGCGCCCAGTGCCAACCGGAGTTTTGCGGGGGTCATCTTCGGCTTGCGTCCGCCCCTGCGACCGCGCGCTCGCGCTGCCGCTAGACCAGCAATCGTGCGCTCACCGAAGATCGGGAGGAGCTACGACATGCACTTCCTCCCGTTTGATCCGCCAGCCAGCAACCAGAGCTAGGGGCCTATCGAACGCTGGCGCAGAGCCGCGCCATGCGCCGTTGCTCGCTGCTGACCGCGACAAAACAGATCGAATGCTCAACGGACTAGAACGGTAGGAGGTCTTTCGCGAATGGAGTTCGAATGCCGACTTGGCAAGAACACCGCGCCGGGTCCGCTTTGGAGGTTGGACCCTGACCTCGCGCCAGCGGACCGCCTTGCGCCACTAAGGGAGGCTTATGAGACGGCCTGGTCGCGGCTCGACGCGAAATCGCGCGCAGTATGTGCACGCCGTGTGCACGCCCGCTTTTTGCTAACCGAGCCTTAGTTGTAAGTCGCTGAAAGATCTGGCGGACCCGACACGATTCGAACGTGCGACCTCTGCCTTCGGAGCGCAACGCTCAACTGCGGCGGCTCGACCGGCTCGAACGGTTCCGCGACTAGCAGCCGCGATCTGGTGCTACTCCTTCTTGCCGAAACGGAGGACCTTGCTTTGAGCCTTGGGGTTCGGGGTGCCGCAGAACTTTGCCCATTCCGCCATGATCCGGCGACGCCGCTCAAACAGGTCGCCGCGACGATAGGCGGCTTCCACCTTGTCGCCCACTGCATGTGCCAGCGCCATCTCGGCGACTTCGCTCGGAAAATTGGTGCGCTCGGCGGCCCAATCACGGAACGTCGAGCGAAAGCCATGCGCGGTCAGATCATCATGGCCCATGCGTCGCAACAGCATCAGCAACGCCATATTTGACAATGGCTTCCCGCGCTTGCTCCCCGGAAAGACGAATGCCTCAGCCTGGTCGTGCTCCCCTTCGGAATCGCCGGCAGGCTTCATCCCTTGGAGGATGGCAATCGCGCGCGGGCTCAAGGGAACGCGATGCTCCCGGCCTGCCTTCATACGTTCGGCCGGGACGATCCACACCTTCTCGGCCATGTCGATCTCGGCCCACTTTGCACCAATCGTCTCGCCGGTACGGGCGGCCGTCAGGATCGTGAATTCGAGAGCGCGAGCGGCGGTGCCATCCTGTTGCCACAGCGTCTCAATGAAATCCGGCATCTCGGCATAGGCCAGGGCGGCGTGGTGCTCCACCTTCCGCACCTTGCTCCACGCCGGCAGCAGCTTGTCGAGATGGCCGCGCCACCGCGCAGGGTTCTCGCCCTTGCGGTAGCCGCGCACCCTGGCCCAGTCCAGCACCGACTCGATCCGTCCGCGCAGCCGGCTGGCCGTCTCCGGCTTCGTCGTCCAGATCGGCTCCAGGACCTTGAGCACGAGCGTCGTATCGATCGTCTGCACCGACAGCCCGCCGATGGCCGGATGCGCGTAGGTCGCGAGCGTGCTCTCCCATTGCGCCGCATGCTTGGCATTGCGCCACCCCGCCCTGTGCCCCTCGATATATTTGCTGGTCGCCTCTTTGAACGTCAGCGCTCGGCCGGCCTCGAGGATGGCTTGCTCGCGTCCGGCTCTCCTGGCCTCGATGGGGTCGACACCGTCATGTCGTTGTCTCCGGTACTCGCTTACGCGGTTCCGCACCTCCTGCAAGCTGATCGCCGAGAGCGAGCCCAAGCCCATCTCCCGCGCCCGGCCGCGAAGCGTGTAGCGGTATATCCACGACTTCGCCGGCTCCCCATTTCTGCCGTTGACCGTCACTTGCAGATAGAGCCCGCCGCCGTCGGCATACATGCCGGGAGCAGTGGCACGCGCCACCCTCAACGCCGCAAGCCTGCCGCCCTTCGCCATGTGGCTCCCTCCAGAGTCCCGCCAGATTTACCCACAAATTTACCCACGGGCTTGATCCGCATTGTGGCGAATTGCCGCGAACCTGTCCACATAGAAAAGCCCGCAGATGCGGGCTAACTTAGGGGTTTTCCGGATGACCACGAATGACGGCGAATACAAAATTGGCGGAGGGAGTGGGATTCGAACCCACGTTACGGTTGCCCGTAAACACGCTTTCCAAGCGTGCGCCTTCAACCGCTCGGCCACCCCTCCGTCGCAACCGGCTCGCCGGTGGTACGGGCGAGAGGGCGCGCAGACTAACCGAGGGCCATGCAGGGCGCAACGGCGGCAGGGGCCACGCGCCGCGCAATTTCGTTGCGCGCGCAGCGGAGCGATCCTAAGCTGCGGCCGCTGGCGGCGCGCTCCCCGCCGCTTGGCGGACCTGGAACTGACCGCATGATCCTGATCGGACGCATCATCGCCGTGCTTCTCCTGATCGGCGCCGCGCTGGTGACGCTGCAGGACGCGATCGGCTGGTACACGACCGGCGTGTTCGAGCCGACGGTCGTCGGCACGCTGTGGCACAAGTACAGCCCGAACACCCTCCTGCTCGCGCAGCCGGCGATCCAGCGCCACGTCTCGCCGTGGCTGTGGGACAACGTGATCATCCATGTGCTGCTGTTCTGGGCGGCGCCGACGCTGGCGGTGCCGGCGCTCATCCTGCTCTGGCAAACGCGCGGCCGGCGGCGGCGCGGGACGCGGCTCGACTGAAGCGGCGTGCCGCGCGCTCAGCTGTCGCCCATCTTGAGGGCGGCGAGGAACGCGGATTGCGGTATCTCGACCTTGCCGAACTGGCGCATCCGCTTGCGGCCTTCCTTCTGCTTCTCGAGCAGCTTGCGCTTGCGGGTGATGTCGCCGCCATAGCATTTGGCGAGCACGTCCTTGCGCAGCGCCTTCACCGTCTCGCGTGCGATGATGCGGCCGCCGATCGCCGCCTGGATGGCGATGAGGAAGAGCTGGCGCGGGATCAGCTCCTTCAAGCGCTCGCACAGCGCGCGGCCGCGCCGCTCCGCCTGGCTCTTGTGGACGATGACGGCAAGCGCGTCGACCGGCTCGCCGTTGACGAGGATGTTCATGAGGACGAGATCGCCCTCGCTGTAGCCGTCCATCTGGTAGTCGAAGCTGGCATAGCCGCGGCTGGTCGATTTGAGCCGGTCGTAGAAATCGAACACGACCTCGTTGAGCGGCAGGCGGTAGACCACCATGGCGCGGTTGCCGGCATAGGTCAGGTCCTGCTGCACGCCGCGCCGCTCCTCGCACAGCGCCAGCACGCCGCCGAGATATTCGTCGGGCACCAGGATGGTCGCCTTGATCCACGGCTCCTCGATGTGGTCGACGCGCACCGGGTCGGGCATGTCGACCGGATTGTGCAGCGACATCGCCTCGCCGTTGGTGAGATGGATCTGATACACGACCGACGGCGCAGTGGTGATGAGGTCGAGATCGAACTCGCGCTCGAGCCGCTCCTGGATGATCTCGAGATGCAGCAGGCCCAGGAAGCCGCAGCGGAAGCCGAAGCCCAGCGCCGCCGAGGTCTCGGGCTCGTATTCGAAGCTGGCGTCGTTGAGGCGCAGCTTGGCGAGGCTGTCGCGCAGATGATCGTACTGCGCGGAGTCGGTCGGGAAGAGGCCGCAGAACACCACCGGCTGCACCGGCTTGAAGCCGGGCAGCGGCGTCGCCGCGGGGCGCTTCTCCTCGGTGATGGTGTCGCCGATCTTGCAGTCCGCGACGGTCTTGATGCCGGCGGTGATGAAGCCGATCTCGCCGGGTCCGAGCTCCGGCACGGCGACGCCCTTGGGCGTGAAGACGCCGACGCGCTCGATCGGATGCGACGCGCCCGTCGCCATCATACGGATCTTGAGGCCGGGCTTGAGCACGCCGTCCTTGACGCGCACCAGGATGACGACGCCGAGATATGAATCGTACCAGCTGTCGACCAGCAGCGCCTTGAGCGGCGCCGCGGCGTCGCCCGTGGGCGGCGGCAGGCGATGCACCAGCGCTTCCAGCACCTGATCGATGTTGAGCCCGGTCTTGGCGGAGATCTCGATCGCGTTCGACGCGTCGAGGCCGATCACGTCCTCGATCTGCTGCCGGACGCGCGCGGGCTCCGCCGCCGGCAGGTCGATCTTGTTGAGCACCGGCACGATCTCGTGATTGGCCTCGATCGCCTGATAGACATTGGCGAGGGTCTGCGCCTCGACGCCCTGGCTGGCGTCGACCACCAGCAGCGACCCCTCGCACGCGGCGAGTGAGCGGCTCACCTCATAGGCGAAATCGACATGGCCGGGCGTGTCCATGAGATTGAGCACATAGGTCTCGCCGTTCTGCGCCTGGTAGCCGAGGCGAACGGTCTGCGCCTTGATGGTGATGCCGCGCTCGCGCTCGATCTCCATGCTGTCGAGCACCTGCGCGCGCATCTCGCGCTCCTCGAGGCCGCCGCAGCGCTGGATGAGGCGGTCGGCAAGGGTCGATTTGCCGTGGTCGATATGGGCGATGATCGCAAAATTGCGGATATGGCTGAGATCGGTCATGAGGCCAGGAAAAGGTTCGTGGGGAAGATAAGGTGCCGGCGCGCCGCGCGCAACGGAAGCGTCCGCCGATGGCGCGATCGTTGACCGCACGCGCCGCGCGCCCCAAATCTCGTCACGCGCCCACTTCGGGGAGGCTCCACCCATGCGCGAAACCGCCAAACTGCAGCTGCCGCGCCGTCGCGTGCTCCTCACGGCCGCCTCGGCGACACTGCTTGCGACAATGTCGCGCCTTGCCTTCGCCGCGCCTGCGCCGACGCCGCCGCAGGAGACCGGGCCCTTCTATCCCAGGACCTTGCCGCTCGACAGCGACAACGACCTGGTGCGCATCGCCGGACACGCGAAGCAGGCGAGCGGCACGGTCGCCCATGTCTCCGGCCGCATTCTCGACAGCGACGGCAATCCCATCCCGGAAGCCAAGGTCGAGATCTGGCAGTGCGACAGCCACGGCCACTATCACCATGTCGACGACGACAACCCGTCGGCGCTCGATCCCGACTTCCAGGGCTACGGCACGACGATTTCCGCGCGTGATGGTGGCTATCGCTTCCGCACCATCCGGCCGGTGCCTTACCCCGGCCGCACTCCACACATTCACTTCACCATCACCGCGCCGCGCGGTCGACGCCTCGTCACGCAGATGTACGTCGCCGGCGAGAGCCGGAACGAGGGAGATCCGCTTCTCTCGCGCATCCGCGATCCCGCCGCCCGCGCCGCCGTGATCGTGCCTCTCGATCCCGCACCGGAAATCGAGCCGGCGGCGCTCGCGGGCACCTTCGACATCGTGATGGACTGAAGGGGGCGAGACCCTGCTCCTTTCTTTGGACTGCAAAGCGGCCGTGCGTCCTTCGACAGGCTCAGGATGAGGAAGCTTTCCTTCTTGGCCCTACTGTAGATGGCGGACTCCGCACCTCCTCATCCTGAGCCTGTCGAAGGACGCAACGCCGTTGATCCAGCGAAAATGAGCTCTGCCGAACGCCGGGTTCTCGGTCCTCTGGGCAATGCGGCTCGTTGGCCTCACTCCACCGACGCCGCCAGCGTCATGCTGAGATGCGCGAGGGGCAGGCGCGTCTCCGCGGCCCATTCGTTGAATTGCGCCTGCACCGCCGCGCGGTCGCCCTTGCCCTTGGGCTCGCCCGTGAAGGCGCCCCAATCGTTGAGCGCCTTCACCACATAGGGCGTCAGCACGAACGTGTCCTTGCCGGCCATGCGCAGGAAATAGGGCGCGGAACTGCCGCCGAGCTGGGTGAAGCGCTTGCTGAGCTCATCCCAAAGTCTCACGATCTCCGCGCCCGGCCATTGCGCGAGCCAGGCGCCGAAGCTGCCATGCTCCTCGACGAGGTCGCACAGCGCGGCGGCGTTGGCGTGCACCGCCTTGAGCTTGCCGAGATGGCGGATCAGCCGCGCATCCTTCATCAGGTTCTCGACCTCCTCGTCGCTCATGGCGCGCACGCGCTTGGGGTCGAAGCCGCGGAAAGCCGCCTCGAAGGCCGGCCATTTCGCATCGACCATCTCGTGCTTCAAGCCGGCGCGGAAGATGCGCAGCGACATCAGCGAGAGATAGCGGTCGTCGCCCTCCTTCTTGAGCTGCGCCGGCGATTTCACCGCCGGCAGGCGCGCGGCCAGCTCCTTGGCGCCCAGCCGCTTCTCGGCCGCTTTCTGGATCTTGGCGAACGACGTCATGCAAGGCTCCCAAGCGCTCACTCGACATGACGGGGACGGTTGACGGGCGGATGGCCGCAGATTAGCACGAGACCCGGCCGGGAGAGGAGCGGCGGCGCATGGCCTTCGTCCAGCTGGGGGATATCCGGATTTACTACGAGCAGCGCGGCGAGGGGCCGCGGCTGCTCGTCATCACCGGCACCAATGGCGATTTGCGCCGCAAGCCGAGCGTCTTGGAAAGCCCGCTGGCCCGGCGCTTCACCCTCCTCGCCTACGACCAGCGCGGCCTCGGCCAGTCGAGCAAGCCCGACCGCGCCTACCGCATGGCCGACTATGCCGGCGACGCGGCGCAGCTGATGGAAGCCGTCGGCTGGAGCAGCGCGCGCGTGCTCGGCATCTCCTTCGGCGGCATGGTGGCGCAGGAATTCGCGCTGCGCCATCCGCAGAAGGTCGAGCGGCTGGCGCTGGCCTGCACCGCGCCCGGCGGTCGCGGCGGCGCCAGCTATCCGCTGCACGAGCTGATCGGCCTCGCGCCGCAGCAGCGCGCCGAGCATTTGCTGGCGATCCAGGACACCCGTCGCGACGCCGCCTGGGTCGCCGCCGATCCGGCCCGCGCCCAGGCGGCGCTCGCCGAGCTCATGGCGCGCGCCAAGCCGGTGGACCCAAGCGACCCGAACATGGCGCTGGGCTCGCGCCGCCAGCTCGAGGCGCGCCGCGACCACGACACCTTCGACCGCCTGCCGCAGCTCGAGATGCCCGTGGCGCTGTTCGCCGGAAAATACGACGGTGTCGCCAAGCCCGAGGCGCAGGAGGCGATGCGCCGGCAGATCCCCGGCTCCACCTTGCGCTTCTTCGAAG
>DASWFH010000472.1:0-5897 GCA_036394355.1 Allostellaceae bacterium
CGAGATAGGCGGCGGCGACCAGCGCCCATTGCAGCAGGCACGCGGTCAGGTAGAGCCGCAGCGCGCGGTTGATGTCGGCGGTGGTGGCGCGGGCGCGCCCCTCGCCGAGCCAGGGATCGTTGACGACCTGCCCGTGGTAGCGGCGCGGCCCGGCCAGCGCGAGATCGAGCGCGCCGGCGGCGGCGGCCTCGGGCCAGCCGGCATTGGGCGAGCGGTGCTTGCGCGCGTCGCGCAGCATGGTGCGCAAGGCGGGCAGCGCCTGCGCCCGGGGCGTGGCCAGCGCCGCGGCGGCGAGCAGCACGCCGCTCAAGCGCGCCGGCACCAGGTTCAGGAGATCGTCGAGCCGCGCCGCCGCCCAGCCGAACTGCAGATAGCGCGGCGTCTTATGGCCGATCATGCTGTCGAGCGTGTTCGCCGTCTTGTAGACGAAGAGTCCGGGCAGGCCGAACAGGGCGTAGAACAAGGCGGGCGCCACCACGCCGTCGCTGAAATTCTCGGCGAGCGATTCGATGGCGGCGCGGGCGACGCCATACTCGTCGAGGCTCAGCGGGTCGCGGCCGACGATATGGCTGACCGCCTCGCGCCCGGCGGCGAGGCCGCGCCGATCGAGCGCGTCGCGCACCGCGGCGACATGGTCGTAGAGGCTGCGCTGCGCCAGCAGCACCGCCACCAGCACCGCCTCGAGCGCCCAACCCAAGCGGATGGCGTGCAGCACGACGGTCAGCGCGAAGCCCAGCGCCGCCGCGCCGGCGAACAGCACCGCCACGGTGAAGACGCCGCGCGCCCGCCGCGTCTGCTCGTCGCGCCGCTCGCGGTTGAGGTGATGATCGAACCAGCCGATGGCACGTCCCGCCAGCGCCACCGGGTGCGGCAGCAGGCGGAACATCGGCGGCAGCTCGCCCAGCAGCAGGTCCAGGCCCAAGGCCAGCAGCAGCAGTGGAAGGGGATTGGCCAGCCCGGCGAAGAACAGCATCGCCAGCCAAGATCGACGCGGCGAGGCGATTCCGTCAACCGGCTTTGTGTGCGGCGCGCCAGGGAGCAAAAATGGACACAGCGGTGATGATCTGCGGCCATGGCAGCCGCGACCCCGAGGCCATCGCCGAGTTCGCGCTGGTCGCCGCCGGCATCAAGGCGCGGCTCCCCGCCCTGGCGGTCGAGACCGGCTATCTCGAATTCGCGCGCCCGACCATCCGCGACGGGCTCGAGGCGCTCAAAGCGCGCGGCGCGCAGCGCATCCTCGCCGTGCCCGGCATGCTCTTCGCCGCGAGCCACGTCAAGAACGACCTGCCCTGGGAAGTGAACAGCTTCGCCGCCGCCAACCCGGCCATCGAGCTGCGCTTCGGCCGCGAGCTGGCGATCGAGCCCAAGCTGCTGCGCGCCGCCGCCCAGCGCATCGCCGAGGCCGAAGCGCGCGCCGAGCGCCGCGCCGAGCGCGCCGACACGCTGCTGCTGGTGGTCGGCCGCGGCACCAACGATCCCGACGCCAATTCGAACATCGCCAAGGTGGCGCGCATGCTGTGGGAGGGCATGGGTTTCGGCTGGGCCGAGGCGGCGTTCAGCGGCGTGGCATCGCCGCTGGTCGAGCCGGCGCTCAAGCGCGTCCTGCGCATGGGCTTCCGCCGCGTCATCGTCTTCCCCTATTTCCTCTTCACGGGCGTCCTGGTGAAGCGCATCTACGCGGCCGCGGACCGCGTCGCCGCTGTTCATCCGGAAGTCGAGTTCCTCAAGGCGTCCTATCTGCGCGACCACGACCTCGTGCTCGACTGCTTCGCCGACCGCGTCGGCGAGATCGTCGACGGCGAGCCCAGGATGAACTGCCAGCTCTGCAAGTATCGCGCCCAGGTCATCGGCTACGAGCATGAGGCCGGCGCGCCGCAAGCGGCGCACCACCACCACGTCCGCGGCATCGGCACCGACGCCGATCCCGCGCCTCATCACCACCACGGCAACGGCCAGAATCACCATCACGACCACCACCATGCCGATCCCCTCTCCTCACCGGGGAGAGGACCGGCGTGAGGCGAGCGATGGCAGCGCCTCTGTTCGACTCATACGTCATCGTCGACTGGAGCGCAGCGAGCCAACCCTGCACCGGCGAAAACAGCATCTGGCTCTGCATGGTGCGGCGCGAGCAAGGCGATCTTCGACGGACGGCCCTTGAGAACATTCCAACGCGGCTTGCGGCGCGGGACCATCTCGCGGAACTTCTCGCCGCCGAGCTGTCGGCCGGTCGGTCTACCTTCGCCGGATTCGATTTCGCATTTGGCTACCCGTCAGGGTTTGCCGCGCGCCTCGGCCTCGCCGGGCCGGCGTGGCGAGCGGTCTGGGATTTCCTTTCGCAGGAAATCACGGAACAGCAGGCCAATAAGAACAATCGATTCGAGGTTGCGGCAAGGTTGAACCAACGCATCACAGGCGGCGCCGGGCCATTCTGGGGTTGCCCGCGAGGCGCGGCTCACGCGCTTTTGCCGGAGAACAAGCAGCACGCTTATCGGCCTCCGCAGTTTTCCGAGCGTCGCATCACGGAGGACAAAACCAGAGGCACGAAATCCGTCTGGCAACTCCATTATAATGGAAGCGTGGGAAGCCAGACTCTCGTCGGAATTCCGGTGCTGCGATTTCTGCGCGATCACCCGGCTATTGCCTCGGCGACGCGCGTTTGGCCATTCGAAACCGGACTGCGCAAACCCACGAAGCAAGATGGGGGGCAGGTGGTGCTCGCCGAAATCTACCCGTCGGCCATCGAGCCGCTCGTTGACGATGGTCAGGTGAAAGACGAGGCCCAGGTGTGCACCGTCGCCCGGCGATTTGCGGAATGGGACAGCGACGGCACCTTCGCGACGCTGTTTGCGGGTCATCCGACATTGTCGCCCGAGCAGCGCCGGGCCATCGAGAATGAGGAAGGGTGGATTTTAGCGCATAGCGATGTTGAGAGGTCGCGGCGTTACCCCCCACCCCTCCCTCCCCCTCAAGGGGGGAGGGTGAAAACAGGCTCGGCCGCACCGAGTCCCCTCCCCCCTCGAGGGGGAGGGTTAGGGAGGGGGGCGCCGACGCGCTACGATTATCTCCGCGATCCCGACGCGATCTATCGCGAATCCTTCGCGCGCATCCGCGGCGAGGCGGATCTGTCGGCGCTGCCGGAGGCGCTGCACAAGCTGGCGCTGCGCCTCGCCCATGCCGGCGGCGATGCCGGGATCTTGCGCGATCTCGTCTGGTCGGAGGGCGCCGTCGCCGCCGGCCGCGCCGCGCTCGCGGCGGGCGCCCCGATCCTCACCGACGCAACGATGGTGAAGGCGGGCATCGCCGCGCGCCGCCTGCCGCGCAAGAACAAGGTGCTGTGCCTCATCGGCGACAAGCGCGTGCCGGCGCTGGCGCGGCGACTCGGCACCACGCGCTCGGCGGCAGCGGTCGAGCTGTGGCGGCCGCATCTCGCCGGCGCGATCGTCGCCATCGGCAATGCGCCGACCGCGCTCTTTCACCTGCTGGAGATGATCGCCGCCGGCGCGCCGCTTCCGGCGCTCGTGCTGGGATTTCCCGTCGGCTTCGTCGGCGCGGCCGAGGCCAAGGCGGCGCTGGCGGCGAATGCGCTCGGCCTCCCCTTCGTCGCGCTCGCCGGGCGGCGCGGCGGCAGCGCGCTCGCGGCGGCGGCGGTCAATGCGCTCAGCGGCGAGGACATGTGATGAGTGTGTGGTTGTCGGTCGTCGGCATCGGCGAGGACGGGCTCGACGGCCTCTCCACCGCTTCGCGCGCGCTCGTCGAGAGCGCGGAAGTGCTGGTCGGCGGCGAGCGCCACCTCGCGCTGGTGCCGCCCGGCGCGGCCGAGCGCATCGCCTGGCGCCAGCCGCTCGCCGCGACCATGGAGCCGATCGCGGCGCGGCGCGGCAAGCGCGTCGTCGTGCTGGCGAGCGGCGATCCGCTGTGGCACGGCGTCGCCGCGACGCTGGCGCGGCATTTCCCGCCGGCGGAGATGCTGGTCGTGCCGCAGGCGAGCGCGTTCAGTCTCGCTGCGGCGCGGCTCGCCTGGCCGCTCGAGGACTGTGTCGCGCTGAGCCTGCATGCGCGGCCCGTCGAGGCGCTGCGGCTTCATCTCGCGCCGGGCGCGCGCATCCTGGCGCTCGGCACCGACGGCGATACGCCGGTGCAGGTGGCGGAGCTGCTGCGTGTGTCGGGCTGGGGACCCTCGGCGATGACCGTCTTCGCGCATATGGGCGGCCCGCGCGAGCGGCGCATCGACGCCACCGCCGAGCATTGGCCGCTCGGCCGCGTCGCCGCGCTCAACACGCTCGCCATCGAATGCCGGCCGGGACCCAAGGCCAAGCTGCTGTCGCGCCGCGCCGGCCTGCCCAACGATGCCTTCGAGCATGACGGCAAGCTCACCAAGCGCGCGGTGCGCGCGGCGACGCTGGCGGCGCTGGCGCCGGTTGCCGGCGAAATGCTGTGGGACATCGGCGCCGGCAGCGGCGCGATCGCCATCGAATGGCTGCGCACGGGACGCGCGCTCGCCGCGATCGCCGTCGAGCGCGACGCCGCGCGCTGCGGCACCATCGCGCGCAACGCCGCCGCGCTCGGCGTGCCGGAGCTGCGCATCGTCCAGGGCGCAGCACCCGCCGCGCTTGCCGGCCTGCCGGCGCCCGACGCGATCTTCCTCGGCGGCGGTGCCGGCGATCCGCCGCTGTGGGACGCGCTGTGGCGTGCGCTCAAGCCGGGCGGGCGCCTCGTCGCCAACGCGGTGACGCTCGAGAGCGAGGCGCAGCTGCTGCGCTGGCACGCGCGCGAGCGGGGCGAGTTGACGCGCCTCGCCGTGTCGCGCGCCGAGCCGGTCGGCGGCTTTCACGGTTGGCGCGCGCTGATGACGGTGACGCAGCTCGCGCTGGTGAAGCCGCGGGGCGGCGCTGCGTGATCGAGCGCTGCAGCGCCGGCTGGCGGCCCTATGCGCTGCTCACGCTGCTGTGCCTGGCGCTCTATCTGCCGGGCATCGCCGCGCTGCCGCCGCTCGACCGCGACGAGTCGCGCTTCGCCCAGGCGACGCGGCAGATGCTCGAGAGCGGCGATTTCCTGCGCATCCGCTTCCAGGACGAGGCGCGCAACAAGAAGCCGGTCGGCATCTATTGGCTGCAAGCGGCGTCGGTCGCCGCGCTGAGCGCCGCCCAGAGCAACGCGATCTGGCCCTACCGGCTGCCCTCGCTCTTCGGCGCGACGGCGGCGGTGCTGCTGACCTTCGCGTTGGGCCGCGCGCTGGTCGGAAGCGGCGCGGCGCTGCTCGGCGCGGCGCTGCTCGCCGGCTCGCTCGGCCTCGTCGTCGAGGCGCATCTCGCCAAGACCGATGCGATGCTGCTGGCGACGGCGGTCGCGGCGCAAGGTGCGCTCGGAATCATCTACAGCCGCGCACGCCGCGGCGGCGCGCCGGCACCGTGGCCGTGGGCGCTGCTGTTCTGGGCGGCGCAAGGCGCAGGGCTCCTCATCAAGGGGCCGGTGACGCCGCTCGTCGGCCTGCTCACCGCCGGCGCGCTGTCGCTCGCCGACCGCGACGCGCGCTGGCTTAGGGCCTTGCGCCCGCTCTGGGGCGTGCCGCTCATGCTGGCGATGGCCGCGCCGTGGTTCATCGCTATCACCGCCGCCACCAACGGCGCCTTCCTCGGCGACGCCGTCGGCCACGACCTTCTCGGCAAGCTCGTCGGCGCGCAGGAGGCGCATGGCGCGCCGCCCGGCTATTACCTGCTGCTAATAGCCGCGAGTTTCTGGCCGGGCTCGCTGCTCTTGGGGCCGGCGCTGGCCTGGGCGTGGCAACAGCGCGCCGCGCCGGCGGAGCGCTTTCTCATCGCCTGGGTCGTGCCGTTCTGGATCGTGCTCGAGCTCGTGCCGACGAAGCTGCCGCATTACATCCTGCCGGTCTATCC
>DASWFH010000473.1:0-1670 GCA_036394355.1 Allostellaceae bacterium
CGAAGGCGATCACGCCGGCAAGGGCGAGGATGGCGACGACCGGGATCGCCAGCACCGCCGCGAGGAGCCGATAGCGCGCCATGAGACCTCTCAAGCCGCCCTGAGTCTGAGCCGGCGGCGAACCAGGTAGCGGAACAGCAGCAACTGGCCGAGGGCGAACACGACCTTAGCGCCGACCGCGCCCACCGAGATGAACCAGATCCACACATGCTCGTCGAACGCCCAGGCGATCACGAGGTTGGTGAGCCCGAGCACGACCATCAGCGCCGCCCAGGCATAGCCCGCGCCGACGATCACCGATTCCGGCAGGTTGTCGGTGGCGATGCGCGGCAGGTAGCGGCCCATCCAGCCGCGCCGCAGCATGATCGCAGCGATGGCGAAATGGACGATGCTCGGCTTGATCATGATGAAGCGGCCGTCGCGGGTTGCGATCGTTGCGCCGCCGAGCACGATGACGAGCGCGAGGCTCCCCCATTGCATCGTATCGATCGCGCGTCGCTTCGCCTTGAGGTAGCCGATCTGGACGAGGCCCGCGGCGATGGCGATGCCGGTCGCGACGAAGATGTCGCCGCTCACGACATAGACGACCAGAAAGAAGATGGTCGCAAGCAGGTCCTCGAAGAGCTGTCGCATCGCGCTCCCTCCGGTACGCAAGATCAAGATATAGGCTGCTTGGCGCGCCGGAGACAGCCCCCCTTTAACAAGGTGCTGGTGAGGCGCGACGCGCCGGGCTTGAAGCGCTATGACTGGCGCTGACCCATGCGTCTTCGCCTCCTCCCATCCGATGTCCTGCCCGAGACCCGGCTGCTGCTGTGGGGCCGTGGCTTGCGCGCGTTCGGCGACGGCTTGGTCAGCCTGCTGCTGCCATTCTACCTGACGCTGCTCGGCTTCGACCCGCTCGCCATCGGTGTCCTCACCGCGGCGACGCTGGCGGGCTCGGCGGCACTGACGCTCATCGTCGGCTTCACCGCCCACCGCTTCGGCCAGCGCGGCCTGCTGGTCGCCGCCACCCTGTTGATGATCGCGACCGGCGTCGGCTTCACCCTCGAGACCCGCTTCTGGCCGCTGGTGCTGATCGGCTTTCTCGGCACGCTCAACCCGTCCTCGGGCGATGTCAGCGTCTTCCTGCCGCTCGAGCAGGCGATGCTCGCGGAGACCACGAGCGACCGCAGCCGCACCGCGGTCTTCGCCGTCTACAGCCTGGTCGGCTCGCTGGTGGCGGCGGCGGGCGCGCTGGCGGCGGGCGTGCCGGAGCTGCTGAGCACGGCGCTGGCCATGAGCCTCGCGACCGCGCTTCAGGCGATGTTCGCGCTCTACGCACTGCTCGGTCTCGCCACCTATTACCTTTACCGCCGGCTGCCGCTCCGCCTCGACCGTCGTGGCGGGGCGCCAAGGCAGGCGCTCGGGCCGTCGCGGCGCATCGTGCTCATGCTGGCGGCGCTGTTCAGCCTCGACGCCTTCGGCGGCGGCTTCATCGTGCAGTCGCTGCTGGCGCTGTGGCTGTTCGACCGCTTCGGGCTGTCGCTCGCCGCCGCCGGCAGCTTCTTCTTCTGGAGCGGCGTGCTGTCGGCCGGGTCATATCTCGCGGCGGCGCGCATCGCGCGGCGCATCGGCCTGGTCAACACCATGGTGTTCACGCATCTGCCGTCGAACATCCTGCTCATCCTCGC
>DASWFH010000474.1:0-1841 GCA_036394355.1 Allostellaceae bacterium
CGCGTCGGCGAGCCGAGCTGGAGCCGCAACTACCTGGCGCCGAGCTACACCGCCGGCGAGAAGCAATACGCCTACGCCCTTCAGGTCCTCGCCGAGGTGCTGGGCGGCGGTCCGACGGCGCGGCTCTATCGCACGCTCGTCCTCGACAAGGGTGTGGCGCTCGACGCCGGCGCGTTCTACAGCCCGGGCTCGCTCGATCCCACCACCTTCGGCTTCTACGCCACGCCGAAGAAGGACTTGCCGGTCGGCGATCTCGAAGATGCTTTCGCGGCGGCAATCAAGACAGTGCTCGCCGACGGCGTCAGCGCCGAGGAAGTCGAGCGCGCCAAGAAGCGCATGCGCGCTCAGGCGGTCTATGCGCGCGACAGCCTCGACGGCCCGGCGCGCATCGTCGGCGCGGCGCGGGCCAACGGGCGCAACCTCGAGGATGTCGAGACCTGGCCGCAGCATATCGGCGCGGTGACGGTGGACGAGGTCAACGCCGCCGCCCGCCTCGTCATCCGCGAGGACACCGCGGTCACCGGTGTGCTCCTGCCGGAGCCGACGTCGTGAGGATCCCCGATTTCATGATCCGCGCCCTTGCCGCCGCATCGCTGCTGCTGCCGCTCATCGCCGCACCGGCGAGCGCCGCGAATAAGATCGAGGAGGTGAAGAGCGCCGGCGGCATCACCGCTTGGCTGGTCGAGGATCACAGCCTGCCGGTGGTGACCATCGACGTCAGCTTCCGCGGCGGCGCCGCGCTCGATCCGGCGGACAAGGCCGGGCTCGCCACGCTCGCCGCCGATCTCCTCGACGAAGGCGCCGGCGAGCTCGACAGCCAGGCCTTCCAGGGCCGGCTCGAGGACCTCGCCACCTCGCTCGAATTCGCCGCGTCGGAGGACGCGACGGGCGCCTCGCTGCGCACCGTCACCGCCAACCTGACGCCGGCGCTCGAGCTGTTGCGCTTGGCCCTGAGCGCCCCGCGCTTCGACGAATCGGCGGTGACGCGGGTCAGGAGCCAGCTTCTCGCCGAGCTGGCGCGCAACGCGCGCGAGCCGCGCTATATCGCCAACCGGCTGTGGTGGCGCAATGCCTATGACGGGCACCCCTATGCGCGGCCGGTGCGCGGCACGCCCGAGAGCATCGCCCGAATCACGACACCCGATCTCCGCGCCCTCGTGCATGACCGTCTCGCCCGCGACGTGATGATCATCGGTGTGGTCGGCGATGTCACGGCGGACGCGCTCAAGACCCTGCTCGACAGCACCTTCGGCCCGCTGCCGCCGCGCGCGGCGGAGGGGAGAGTGGCGGATGTCGTGGCCGCCGCGAAGAAGCCGCTGCTGCTCGCCAAGCTGCCGATCCCGCAGAGCGTCGTCACCTTCGGCCAGCCCGGCATCAAGCGCCAGGATCCCGATTGGTATGCCGCCTACGTCGTCAACCACATCCTCGGCGGCGGCGGCTTTTCCTCGCGGCTCACCGCCGAGGTGCGCGAGAAGCGCGGCCTCGCCTACTCGGTCTATAGCGGGCTCGAGCCGATGCAGCACAGCGGCGTGATCCAGGGCGGCGTCGCCACGCAGAACGATCGCGTCGCGCAGTCGATCGACATCATCCGCGCCGAATGGCGCCGCATGCGCGATGGCGGACCGACCGAGACGGAGCTCGCGGACGCCAAGACCTATCTCACCGGCTCCTTCCCCTTGTCCCTCGACTCCACCGGGCACATCGCCGGCATCCTCGTCGCCATCCAGCGCGACGGGCTCGGCATCGATTATCTCGAACGGCGCAAGACGCTGATCGAGAGCGTCACGCTCGCCGACGCCAAGCGCGTGGCCCACCGTCTGCTCGACCCGGACAAGCTCTCC
>DASWFH010000475.1:0-2355 GCA_036394355.1 Allostellaceae bacterium
GGTGAGCTGGCGGATGTTCTTGGCGACGCGCACCGCCTCGGTGGCGAGGATGCTGTCGGTGGTGATGAGCAATTCCATCGGCGAGGCGCTGACCCGCGCCACCGCGCCGCCCGACAGCACGCCATGCGTGACATAGGCCGATACCGACTTGGCGCCGTGCTCCATGAGCGCCTCGGCGGCGTTGCACAAGGTGCCCGCGCTGTCGACGATGTCGTCGACGAGGATGCAGCGGCGTCCTTGGACTTCGCCGATGATGTTCATCACCTCGGAGACGCCGGCGCGCTCGCGCCGCTTGTCGATGATGGCGAGGTCGGCGTCGAGGCGCCGCGCCACCGCGCGCGCCCGCACCACGCCGCCGACATCGGGCGACACCACCACCAGATCCTCGCCGTTGTAGCGCTCCTTGATGTCCTTGATGAACACCGGCGCGGCATAGAGGTTGTCGGTCGGTATATCGAAGAAGCCCTGGATCTGCCCGGCATGCAGATCGAGCGTGAGCACGCGGTCGGCGCCGGCCGCGGTGATCATGTTGGCGACCAGCTTCGCCGAGATCGGCGTGCGTCCACCCGATTTCCGATCCTGCCGCGCGTAGCCGTAATAGGGGATGACCGCGGTGATCCGCCGCGCCGAGGCGCGCCGGAGCGCATCGAGCGTGACCAGCAGCTCCATCAGATTGTCGTTCGCCGGATAGGAGGTCGACTGGATGACGAAGACATCCTCGCCGCGCACGTTCTCGTGGATCTCGACGAACACCTCCATGTCCGAGAAGCGCCGCACGCTGGCGTTGGTCAAGGGCGTGCGGAGATAGGCGGATATGGCATCGGCGAGCGGCCGATTGCTGTTGCAGGTAAGGATCTTCATGCAATTCTAGCCGGTCTGCGGGTCCGTGCCCGGATTGCCCGTGCCGAGCGGGCGGGACTGTAACAAAGCGCCTCCCGCGATGCAAACGGCCTTTGCGGCCGCGGCTCAGGAGCGGGCAGGGTCGGCCTTGGCTCGCTCGATGAGGGCGATGACGCCCGGGGCCGCCGCAGTGGCGACGGCATAGGCGACGTCGCCCCAGGCGCCGTCGAGGCTGCCCGCCGGCACGGCATTCTCCTGGCTCACCTGCCCAACCTCATGGCCGTCGCCGCGCAGCAGCGCCCAGCTCACCTGGACCCGCTGCTTGCCGGCCTCGGCCGGCGACATCGTCACCGTGCCCGTGAGGACGAAACTCGGCGCATCGGCGCCGGGTGCGGCGAGCACGATTCGGGCGCGGCGCAGCGCGTCCTCCATCGCCCGTGTCAGCGCCCGCCCGCCATCGCCGGGCGCGCCGGCGACCGCGCGGAGCGCCACCGCCGGATCGGCCTCGGCCGCAGCGGTCGGCGGGTCGTCCTGCACCAGCTTGCGGATGGCCGGCGTCGCCGCAGCGGCAATCTCGGGCGCGACGGTGTCGCTGGCCGGCCAGCTGGCCGCGGATTGCTCGGCGGCGCTCGGTGCGTGCCCCAGCGACTGGCCGTCCGCGGCCCGCAGCTCCCAATCGACGTTGATCTCGACGCGGCCGCCCGGCAGCGGCTGCTCGCTCGCCGCGCCGCGCAGCTCGTAGCTGCCCTTGTTGCGCCCGCGCGTGCTCGCGGGAATATCGGCGTCGCGCAGTGCGGCCGCCATCGCCTCGGCGAGGTCGCCGGCAATGGAGGTGGGGGCCCCGGCCACCGGCGCGACATAGATGCCGGCGCTGTCGCGCGGGCTCAGCATCGCCGCCTGCGGCACGTCGCCGGCGAAGGGGTGCGGCAACGGCTGACAGGCCGCGGCGAGAAGGGCGAGAAGCGGCAGGAACCGGCGCATCCTCATGCGATCATGCAGCTGACCACCAAGCCCAGCAGGAAGACGAGGGTAAACAAGATGACGTAGGGCATGGCGAATGTGGCGAATGATAGGGGCCCGCGACCATCGCCGCAAATGAGTCGTGTTTCCGTTTGAATTCTGATCCGATCGCCATGCCCGGGTCGGGTTCAACGGTGCCCATAGCGGCAATCCGCAATGCACGCACCCTATTTTATGCCGCATTTTATGCCGCGCGTGACGCTTCCAAATGCCGATGATCGGGCGTTCGCAGCGCGCGCAGTGGAACATCGCGAGATAGGTCAGCGACGTCATCAGTGCGATGACGTAGATGAGACAAGGCACCGCCCGATGCCAGAATGTAGGGTGGAACCAGTACACTATCGGAGCGGACGGCTAGAGCCTTATCCGGTCCGATTGAATCGGATTGAGGATTCCCTTTAGCCGCGGAATGTGATTCAAGCTGCTGGCTGGGATGGAGGCCAGCATGGATGGCACGGCCTTATTCGGAAGATTTGCGCAAGCGGGTTGTGGGAG
>DASWFH010000476.1:0-2423 GCA_036394355.1 Allostellaceae bacterium
GTCACCGATGATCTGCCCGCCGCAGCCGCGCGGCGGCAAGGCGGTGCGCCAGACTGCTCATGGCGATGCTCCACATTTGGATGCGGAGCACTTTACGCGCCGGCCGTGACAGATCCTGTCAGCATTGCCCAGGCGCCGGCAAACCTCGGTTGGATCGACTCAGTGCGGCCTTCGAGACGCGCCCTTCGGGCGCTCCTCAGGCTGAGGTTTTTTATAATGCCATCGACGATCTACCTCATGCTGAGGAGCGGCGCGGAGCGCCGCGTCTCGAAGCACGCACGACCGTCATGCAGATGGAATCTGCCTTAGCCGAGATCGGCAATGCTCTCGCCGCCTTCGCCCCTCATTTCTTCGACACGTTCCACATGAAGAGCGCAGGCCCGACATTGACACCCTCGAGATTGTCGTGGAACGCAGTATGCTGGGAGTACTCGCCGGTCGGGATATAGGGGACCGTCTCGAAGGCGCGCGCCTGGATCTCGGCCGCGAGCCTTTTCTGCTCCGCCTCGTCGGAGGTGTCGAGCCAGGCGTCGCGCAGCTTCTCCAGCGCGGGGTCGGTGGGCCAGCCGAACCACGCGCCGGCGCCGTTGGCGCGCAATGGCACGTTCACCGCGGGATCGAGCAGATCGACGCCAGGGAAGGTCGTGTGGAAAATGTTCCACCCGCCCTTGTCGATCGGCTCCTTCGAGGCGCGGCGAGCCACCAGCGTGCCCCAGTCGGACGCCTGCAGTTCGACATTGAGGCCGAGGCGGCGAAGCAGATCATCGGTGACGAGGCTCAGCGCATTGATCGTCGGGAAGTCGGAGGGGATCATCAGGACGATCCGCTCGCCCTTGTAGCCGGCCTCCCTGATGAGCCGTCTCGCCTTCTCCAGATCGCGCGGCCCCTTGAGCGCTTCGGCGCCCGCCTCGCTCGCCATCGTGCCCGCGCAACTGAAGTAAGAGTAGCAGGTGCGCCAGTACTTGGTTTCACCGGCGAGCGCCGCCATGTATTCGTGCTGATCGACGGCATAGAGCAGGGCTTGGCGCATCTTCGGATTGTCGAAAGGCGGCAGCAGCTGGTTGAAGCGGATGATCCCGCCCTGCCCGAGCGGGCTGGTTTGCACGAGCTTTACCTTCCGATCGGCCGCGAGCGTCGGGTAAAAGTCGGGCGGCGGATTTTCCCACCAATCCGCTTCGCCGCGCGTGAACGCGGCCAGCGCCGTCGCGGGATCGGGTATGTAGAGCCACTCCACGCGATCGACGCGCACGACCTTGCCGCCGGCCGCCCAGTTCGCCGGCTCGGCGCGCGGCACGTAGTCGGCGTTCTTGACGTAGACCACCTTGTGCCCCGGCTCCCACTCCTCCTTGACGAACTTGAACGGGCCCGAGCCGGTGGCATCCTTGATCTGCGTGTTGGCGTCCGTCTTGGCGATGCGCTCGGGCATGATGAAGGGAACGCTGCCGGAGACGCGGCTCAACGCCGCCAGCATGAGCGGGAACGGCCGCTTCAAGGCGATGACGAAGCTGCGATCGTCGACCTCCCTGTAGGCTTCGACGAGCTCGGCGAGCCGCTGGCCTAGCGGGTCGCGCTTGCTCCAGCGCTCGAGCGAGGCGATGCAGTCGGCGCTCCGCACGGGCGCGCCATCATGGAATTTAAGCCCGCCGCGCAGGGTGAAGGTGTAGGAGAGCTTGTCGTCGCTCAACTGCCACGCCTCGACCATCTGCGGCTGCGGCACGAAGTTGCGATCGATGCCGAACAGGGTGTCGTAGACGAGATAGCCGTGGTTGCGCGTGATCACCGCCGTCGTCCAGACGGGATCGATCACGCGCAGGTCGGACTGCGCGATGAAGCGCAGCGTCTTGGGCGATGATTGGGCCGAGGCGTCAGCCATCGACGCCCCGAGCGTGAGACCGACCGCAAGCCACATTGCGAGACGCTTCATCATGTTCCACCTCCGCCGACGGCGTTGCTCCGGCAACGACGATGGTCCGTGCAAGAACTGCGCCGGCCGCACCAGATCAGTCGAAATCCGGTACTCCCTCGGCGCCGCGCCATTCCTTCATCAGCACGCGACGGCGGCGTGGGTAGCGCTCCGCGGTGGCCGCGGCGGCGGCGATGCGGTCGGTGCGGAAATGGCGGAAGCCGTCGCGCAGCTCGCACCAGGCGGCGAGGATGCGCGTGCGCTCGTAAAAGGTGAGCGCGATGGGCCAGATGCGGCGCTCGGTGCGCTGGCCGGCCTCGTTGCCATAGGTGATCCAGACCTTGTGCTCGGCGCGGATGGCGCTGCGCAGGAGGGCGAGGTCGACGCCATCGGGCGCGAGCGGCCGGCGCGGCGCGGCGAGGAGGCCCAGGGCCTCGACACTGTCGCGCTTCTCCTCCGGCAGCACGGCGGTGACCTTGGCGAGCGCGTCGCGGGCGGCGCGCGCCAGCCGCGCATCGGC
>DASWFH010000477.1:0-1840 GCA_036394355.1 Allostellaceae bacterium
CAACTTCGACGCCATCCTCCCGCTCGCGCGCCGGCACGGGGTGCCGGTCGTCGAGGATTGCGCGCAGTGCCACGGGGCCACGCTGGCCGGCCGCCGCCTCGGCAGCCTTGGCGACGTCGCCGCCTTCAGCTTCTACCCGACCAAGAACCTGGGCGCGCTGGGCGACGGCGGCGCCGTGGTGACCGGCGACGACGCGCTGGCCGAGCGCGTCCGGGCGCTGCGCGAGTATGGCTGGCGCCAACGCTATGTCAGCGACGTCGCTGGGATGAATTCGCGGTTGGATGAGCTGCAAGCGGCGATCCTCGGCGTGAAGCTCGCCGTGCTCGACGCCGACAATGCGCGCCGCGCGGCCATCGCCGACGCCTATGATGCCGGCCTCGCCGGTTTGCCGCTCGGACTGCCGGCGCGCCGCCCCGGTGCGCGCCACGTCTTCCATCAATATGTCGTCCGCACGCCGGCGCGCGACCGCTTGCGCGCGGCGCTGATGCAGCGCGGCATCGGCAGCAACATCCACTACCCCGTGCCGGTCCATTTGCAGCCGGCCTATCACGGCCGTGTCAGCCTCGGGCCGTCCGGCTTGCACGAGAGCGAGCGTGCAGCAGGCGAGGTGCTGAGCCTGCCGATCTACCCGCAGCTCGGCGATGCCGCGGTCGCGCGCGTGGTCGCCGCACTGCGCGAAGCGGCGCGCGAGCCGGGCTGACGCGACCCGTTCAGGAGGACACGGCGTCGGCGGCGACGGCTTTCTCGCGCAACAGCCACTCCTCCTCCGAGGGCGAGAGGCGGTCGATCTCCATCGGCGCGAACTGGCGCAGGGTATTGATGGCGATCTCCGCCTCTTCCTCGGTGCGAAACCAGACGAACACCGCCGTCTCGCCGTTGCGGATCAGCGGCGCGTATTTCTTCCAGGCGTCGCTGTTGCGCAGGAAGTTGACCGCCCATTCATGCGTCTCGACCTCCACCCAGGGCGGCGCCGGTCCGACTTGATTGATGACATGCAATTCGATGTCGCTGTCGGGCACGCCTTCGTATCTCAGGCGGTTGCGCGCATCCTCGGCCGTGCCGAGGCCCTCGTACAGCCCGACGATCATCTCTTGCGCCATGGCGGCCTCCTCGCGTCGCTGACCTTCATCAACGACGGACAGGGCCGGAGCGTTGCCGCGAGCGCGAGAACGCCGCGGCTCGAGCGAGCGCTAAGCCTGGTGCAGCAGCAGGAGGCCGCCGGCGATGAGGACGATGCCGGCAAGTTGGGAGAAGCCCAGCGGCTCGGCCCAAAGAAGATGGCCGATCACCGCGACAATGACATAGCTCGCGGAGACGCTGGGAAAGGCGAGCGAGAGCGGGATCTTCTTGATGGCGATGATGTAGAAGATCGCAGCGATGGCGTAGGTAGCGAAGCCGAGGATGGTGAAGGGGTCGAGGAACTGTGCCGCCACGCCGGCGGTGCGTTCAGCGCCGGTCTTGAGCAGGATCTGGCCCATGATGCCGAACAGAATGCCCGCCAGCAACGCGGCGTAGTAGGGGAAGAGCGCGGGCATCAGCCGTGCCGCATGACCAGCGTGCCGAGCCGGTCGTCGGGCTGGCGCAGCAGCGGCTCCGCCGCGCCGTTGCGCGTCACGTCCTTGACGATCGATTGCGGCTTGCCGTTAGCGGTGAGGTAGAGGCGGCCGAGATATTCGCCGATCAGCCCGAGCATCATGAGCTGCACGCCCGAGAGCAGCAGCACCGCCACCGACAGCGAGGCCCAGCCCTGCGGCGTCTTGTGCAGCAACGCGTCGATCACCACCCAGAGCGTGCCGGCGAGCCCGCACAGGCTGATGGCGAAGCCCGCCACGGTGGCGAG
>DASWFH010000478.1:0-2374 GCA_036394355.1 Allostellaceae bacterium
CGCGCGAGATCGTCTTCACCTCGGGCGCGACCGAGTCGAACAACCTCGCCATCAAGGGCGCGGCGCATTTCCATCGCCAATTCGGCAAGGATCACGTCGTCACTGTCGCGACCGAGCACAAATGCGTGCTCGAAAGCGCACTGGCGCTCGAGCGCGAGGGCTTTCGCCTGACGGTGCTGCCGGTCGATGCGCAAGGGCTCGTCGATATGGATGCGCTGGCGGCGGCGATCGACGAACGCACGGCGGTCGTCTCGGTCATGGCGGCGAACAACGAGATCGGCGTGCTGCAGCCGATCGCCGAGATCGGCGCGCTGTGTCGTGCGCGGAGCGTGCTGTTCCACAGCGACGCGGCGCAGGCGGTCGGCAAGGTGCCGGTCGATGTCGATGCTATCAACATCGACCTGCTGTCGATCTCCGGCCACAAGATTTATGGCCCCAAGGGCATCGGCGCCCTCTATGTGCGCCGCCGGCCGCGGGCGCGGCTGGCGCCGCTGTTCGACGGCGGCGGGCAGGAGCGGGGCCTGCGCTCGGGCACATTGCCGACGCCGCTCTGCGTCGGATTGGGCGCCGCGGCGCGCATCGCCGGCGTGGAGATGGCGGCGGAGGTCGAACGGCTGCTGGGCTTGCGCCGGCGTTTTCTGGCGGCGATCCAGGCGCGGTTGCCGGAGGTGCGGCTCAACGGCGATGCCGAGCGGCGGCTTCCCGGCAACCTCAATCTGAGCTTCCCCGGCGCGCCGGCCCCGGCGCTGATGCAAGCCTGCCCGGGACTCGCGCTCTCGACCGGCTCGGCCTGCACCGCGGCCGAGCTGGAGCCCTCCTATGTGCTGCGCGCGCTGGGCGTGCCGGAGGCGCTGGCGGCAGCCTCGCTGCGCCTCGGCCTCGGGCGCTATACCACTGATTCCGAGGTCGATTTCGCGGTCGATGCGCTGGCGGCCGCGGCCCGGCGGGTGGCGGCCGGAGAGAGGATGACAGTCGCGGCCGGCCGCCCCACATAAAGGGCAGGCTGGTTGCCCGGCAAGGCCGGGTAATGGTATCTAGCGTGGGTTTCAGGAGCAGGCGACCATGGCGTTGAGGCAGGCGATGATGGTGACGGAAGCCGCGGCGGGGCGCATCCAGGCGCTGCTCGCCAAGCGGGGCAAGCCGTCGGTCGGCATCCGCGTCGGCGTGCGCAGCCGCGGCTGCTCGGGCCTCACCTACACGCTCGAATATGCCGACGAGAAGGGCAAGTTCGACGAGATCGTGCAGGACAAGGGCGTGACGATCCTGATCGACCCGAAGGCGTCGATGTTCATCATCGGCACGGAAATGGACTATGTGGAGGACAAGCTCCAATCGGGCTTCACCTTCCGCAACCCCAACGAGAAGGGCCGCTGCGGCTGCGGCGAATCCTTCCACGTGTGACGCGGCTACCCGGTTGGTTCTCCGTGATTGCGCCGCCGACGGTCCTTCGATGATCCCTTGCTGCTGCGGCAATCGGCGATGAAGCTGTTCCAGATCGAGGAGCCCGACGGCTCGCCGCTCGAGCCGGAAGGGCCGGGTATGGCGGTGGGCATCGAGCTGTCGCCGGCGAAAGGCGCGGCGGTCGCGG
This sequence comes from Allostellaceae bacterium, assembly GCA_036394355.1. Taxonomy (GTDB): domain Bacteria; phylum Pseudomonadota; class Alphaproteobacteria; order ATCC43930; family CGMCC-115725; genus DAHUYF01. Next base: position 1,589 of record DASWFH010000478.1, read on the forward strand.
TCGCCGTGGGCGGCAACGCCGAGCTGCTCGCCGGCGCCGATGGCGCGTCGCGCCTCGCGCCTCCGGATCTGCGCGACGCGGCGGCGCTCGGCGCGCTGATGCTCGCGCTGCGCGAGCGGGCGGAGAAGGCGCTGGCGCGGCCGGTGACGCATGCGGTGGTGGCGAGCGACGCGCTCGACGACGCCGCGCGGCGCGCGCTCGAAGCGGCGGCGCAGGCGGCGGGGATCGCGCTGTTGCGCGTGGTCGCAGCGGATGCGGCGGCGGCGCTCGCGCCGGGCGCCAAGACGGCCGATGCACCGGCGCTGGGCGCGGCGATCCAGGCCGAGCAAGACGCAACGGGTTTGGCACGCTAGGGACTGGCTCATGCCGAAAATGACTTTCATCGAGCGCGACGGCACGCGCCGCGAGGTGGACGCGCCGCTCGGCCTTTCGGTGCTGGAGATCGCGCACAAGCACGGCGTCGACATCGAGGGCGCCTGCGAGGGCTCGCTCGCCTGCTCGACCTGCCACGTCATCGTCGATCCGGAATGGCACGAGCTGCTGAACGAGGCGAGCGAGGACGAGGAGGACATGCTCGACCTCGCCTTCGGGCTGACGCAGACCTCGCGGCTCGGCTGTCAGATCATCATGACCGAGGAGCTCGACGGCCTTACCGTCAAGCTGCCGCAGGCGACGCGCAACATGATGAACGGGTGAGGCGCGGATGAACGCCCTTGGCCTCGACAAGCCCGCGCGCGACTGCCGCGTCGTCGTCGCCATGTCCGGCGGCGTCGACAGCTCGGTGAC
>DASWFH010000479.1:0-3561 GCA_036394355.1 Allostellaceae bacterium
CGCCCACGCCTTCTATCTCGGCGTCGAGCTGGCGCGGGCCGAGATCGCCTGGCAGCTCGGCAAGCGCTATGTGCAGGACGAAAATCTGCGCTGGGGCAGCGCCGTCGATGCGCCGGAGCCGTCGACCGCGCATCGCGCGCCCGGCCCGACCCTCGAGGCGCGCCAGAAGCGGCGTCGTCCCGAGCCGTGAGCGTGACGCCATGATCATCGAGAGCATCATCACGACGCTCGGCGCGGATGGCGCGACGCATATCGCGCCGATGGGCGTGATCTGGCGCGACGATCACCCGATCCTGGCGCCGTTCCGCCCGTCGACGACCCTCGACAACCTCGTCCATAGCGGGTGCGCCGTCATCAATCACACCGACGATGTGCGCGTCTTTGCCGGCTGCCTCACCGGACGCCGCGATTGGCCGCTCAGGCCGGCGGAGCGGATCGGCGGGCGCGTGCTGCAGGCGGCGCTTTCTCACCAAGAGGTGATGGTCGATCGCATCGAGCAGGATGAACTGCGGCCGCGTTTTCATTGCCGCGTCGTGCACGAAGCGGCGCATGGCACGTTCCGCGGCTTCAACCGGGCGCAGGCCGCGGTCATCGAGGCCGCCATCCTCGTGAGCCGGCTTCACCTTCTGCCGCGCGACAAGGTCGAGCGCGAGATCGCCTATCTCGAGATCGCCGTGAGCAAGACGGCCGGCCCGCGCGAACGCGAGGCGTGGGAATGGCTCACGACGCGGATCAGCGCGTGCTACCGGGATGCCAGCGCGGAGAGCGCGCGATGACCAGGCTTCTAGCGAGCGTGCGCACCCCCGGCGAAGCGCGGCTCGCGATCGCCGGCGGCGCCGACATCATCGACCTCAAGGAGCCGGCGCAGGGCGCGCTGGGCCGGCTGCCGGATGCAACCATCGCCGCGATCCTGCGCGCCATCGCCGGGCGCCGCCCGAGCAGCGCCACCATCGGCGATGTGCCGCTCGCACCGGAGCCGGTGCTGGCGGCCGTGCGCGCCATGGCCGCCACCGGTGTCGACATTGTCAAGCTCGGCATCTTCACCGGCGACGCCGAGGCGACGCTGGCGGTGCTCGGCGCGGCAGCGCGCGACGGCGTCCGTCTGGTCGCCGTGCTCTTCGCCGACCGCGCGCCCGATCTCGCGCTCGTCGCGCGCTGCGCCGCCGCCGGATTCTACGGCGTGATGCTCGACACGGCGGATAAATCCGCCGGCCCGCTCACGCGGCACCTCGCCGGGACCGCGCTGGAGCGCTTCATCGCGAGCGCGCGCCAACATGGCCTTCTCGCCGGGCTCGCCGGCTCGCTCGCCGTGGCCGACGTGCCGCGCCTGCTGCCGCTGCAGCCGGACTATCTGGGCTTCCGCTCGGCGCTCACCGCGGGCGGCCGGGCCGCACCGCTCGACGCTGCCGCGGTGGCGCGGCTGCGCGCCCTGCTCGACGGCGCAGCGCCCGCAAGCAAGGCGACCGCCACCGCCGGCGCCGCGTCCGCCGCGCCGGCCGCCACGGCGCCATCCGCCGCATCGATGATGTCGTCGAAGCCGCGGTAAGGGCGCGCGAGGCGCTGCGCCAGCGCTTGCGCCAGGAACCGGCCCACGCCCGCGCCGATCAGCGGCGCCTCGATCGGCAGCGCGGCAGCGGACAGCACGCGCGCGGCCGCGTCTTGCAGCTGCTGCCGCTGGCGGCCGGCGATGTAGCGCGCGAGCGCGCGCCACGTCTCCTCGGGCGCGGCCGCCGCGTCGCGGCCGATCATCCGCGCCAGCCGCGCCGCGCTCTCCGGCAGCGATTTGCCACGGCCGTCGGCCGTCGCGTGCTGGTCGGCATGCGGCGGCAGCTCGCCGGCCAGGCGATAGACGTCGGCCATCGTCGCGAAATGCTCCGCCATCACGCCGATGCGCGCGCCATCGAACGCGACGTGCCCCACCACCGCCATCACCGGCGTCCGCACGACGCCGCGATAGACGAGCTCGTCGCAGGCGAGACGCCCGGCATCGTCGCTGGCGCGCGCCACGATCGCGCCGCCGCGTAGCGGCACGATGTCCGTCGTGGTGCTGCCGATATCGACGAAGAGCGCGTCGCCAATTTGCGCCGCGGCGAGCCGTGCGCTGGCATGCCAATTGGCCGAGGCGACGCGCTCGGGGCTCGCGGCCGCGCTCTCGGCTGAGAGAAAGGCGCCGTCGCTGGCGTAGACGGCGATGGCGGCATGGCCGAGACGCCGCGCCACCGTTGCGAGGATGGCGCGCACGCCGCTGGCGCGATCGGGAAAAATGTCGGCGAGCTCGCCGGTCATGGTCAGGGCGTGGCGACCGGGCGGAGGCCAGCCGGCGAGCCCCTCGTCGATCGCGGCGGCCAGACGGTCGACGCCTTGCCACAGCGCGCACGGTACCTGGCGCAGCGCCAGCACTTTGCCGTCGCGCACGCGCGCCAGCTTCAGATGCGCCCCGCCGATGTCCCAGCCGATGATCTCCATCATCCCCTCGGCACGACGATGTCGACGGGACGCGGCGCGAGCGGTCGGATCAGCGCGCGCAGCGGTTGCTCGCGCAGCGCCAGCACCAGGCCCGCGGGATTGATACCCAGGCTCTCGGCCAACCCGACGTAAGACGTGGTGAGGCGCGGGTTGATCTCGATCACCGCCGGGCCGTCCGGCCCATCGACGACATCGGCGCCGACATAGCCCCACAGCCCCGGCAGCGCCGCGGCAACGCCCTGGGCCAACGGCTCGAGCGCCGGCCGCCGCGCCTCTGCGCCGCCGACAGTGCCGCCGCGATAGGCAAAGACGCCGCCCTCGCAGCGCACATGCTGGACATTGCACGACAGCAGCCAACACGCGCCGTCCTGCATCAGCAGCGAGAGGCTGAGCGGCGTCCCCGGCAGGAAAGCCTGCACCGCGACGTTCTGTCGGCGGTGCTGCTCCTGCCACCGCGCGAGCGCGGCGCGGTCGGGCACGAAATGCGTGTCGGCAGCGCCGGCGCCGTCATCGGGCTTCACCACCCAGCCATGGTCGCTCGCGGGCGGGGCCTCGCCCAGCCGCGCGGTCGGGGCAACCGGCACTCCCATCCGAGCGAGATGCGCCGCGGTCGCGCGCTTGCTGCGCGCGATGGCGAGAGCAGCGCCGCTGGTATTGAGGACGGGTCGACCGTGGCGCAGCGTGAGCGCGGTCACCTCCTCGAGGATTCCGTCCGTCTCCGGCGCAATCGGCCACACGGCGTCGCAGCGCACGATGAGCTCGCCCCAGCCCGCCCGCAAATGCTCCGGCGCCACGGAGCGGATGTCTCCGGCGACGCCGTCGAGTGGGATCGCCGGGTCGCGCGCGACGACGACCTCGGCGCCGGGCAGGCGCGACAGGTCGCCGGCAAGCGCGCGCACCATCATCGTGCCCTCCGCGATCAGCGATGCGGGGGCGGCACATTCTCGCCACCCGCCGGCTGTGACATACTCGAACGCGAAGATCCGCAAATTCCACCCCTCCCCGATGGCGCCGTTCGCGATTGTCCCGGTACTCGATCTCAAAGGCGGCCAGGTGGTTCATGCCCGCGCCGGCGAACGGTCGCGCTACTTGCCG
>DASWFH010000480.1:0-4365 GCA_036394355.1 Allostellaceae bacterium
AAGATGCCGAGATCGATCGGGCCGACCGACCCTGACGACTGCCCGAAACTCACCATCAGGCCCAAGGGCCGCAGCGCATCGAGCGATTTCATGAAGGTGTCCTTGCCGACGGAATCGTAGACCACCGGCACCATCTCGCCCTTGGTGATGTCCTTGACCCGCGCGACGAAATCCTCGCGCGTGTAGAGGATCGGGTAGTCGCAGCCGTGCTCCTTCGCGAGCTTCGCCTTCTCCTCGCTGCCGACGGTGCCGATCACCGTGGCGCCCAGCGATTTCGCCCATTGGCAGGCGATGAGGCCGACGCCGCCGGCGGCGGCGTGGAACAGGATGGTGTCGCCCTTCTTGACCTTGAAGATCTGGCGGATGAGGTATTGCGTGGTGAGCCCCTTGAGCATCATCGCCGCGCCCTGCTGCTCGCTAATGCCCTTGGGCAACACCACCAGCCGCTCGGCCGGCATGACGCGCGCCTCCGCGTAGGCGCCGAGCGGGCCGCCGACATAGGCGACGCGGTCGCCGGGCTTCACATCGGTGACGCCGGATCCGACTTCCTCGACGACGCCGGCTGCCTCGGTGCCGAGGCCGCTCGGCAGGGGCGGCGTCGGATAGAGGCCGCTCCTGAAATAGGTCTCGACATAGTTGAGGCCGATCGCGGTGTGGCGCAGGCGCGCCTCGCCCGGGCCGGGCTTGCCGACGGGGACCTCGTCCCACTGCAGGACTTCCGGGCCGCCGGTCTTGTGGAAACGGATGGCGTGGGGCATGTGGCTTTCTCTCCTCCTCAGGCGCCGAGATGCTTCTTCAGGAACTCGGCGGTTCGCTGATTGGCCAGATCGGCCGCTTTCTTGTCGTAATGCTGGCCGCCGATTCGGGCGAAGGCGTGATCGGCGCCGGGATAGGTGTAGATGGTCACGAGCTTGTTGCCCTTGAGCGCCTCGATGACTTTCTTCTGCGCCTCGGGCGGCACGAACTGATCCTTCTCGGCGATGTGCAGGAGCAGCGGCTTCTTGATGCTTTTCGCTTCGCCGAGCGAGTCCTGGAGGCCGACGCCGTAATAGCTGACATTGGCGTCGCTGTCGCTGCGCGTCGCCATGAGGAAGGCGAGCTTGCCGCCGAGGCAATAGCCGACGCTGCCGGCCTTGCCGGTGCAGGCGGGATGCTTGCGCAAGGCGGCCAGCGTCGCCTTCAGATCATCGACGCCTTTGTCGGTGTTGAAGCCCTGCATGAGCGAGAAGGCCTTCTTCCACTCCGCCTCGCTCTTGTCGGTGATCTGCACGCCCGGCTCCTGGCGCCAGAACAGGTCGGGACACATCGCGGTGTAGCCCTGCGCGGCGAAGCCGTCGGCGAGATCGCGCATCACCTTGTTGACGCCGAAGATCTCCTGGATGAGCACGATGCCCGGGCCCTTGCCGCTTTTCGGCACCGCCAAATAAGCGGAAAAACCGCCGCCATCCGCGGCGCGGATCGTTACCTCGGCCATGATTCCTCCGATCGGTTTCTGCCAGCAGGTTTTGTCAAGGGCACATAACTTAGCGGCGGCGCGCGGCGTTGTCATCCGGGGGGACGTCGGCGCGCTGCTGCCGGTTGCCCCGGCGGCGCGCGCAAGGATAATCCCGGCCGATGACGCAGCGAGCCGACGATGGCGACGGGCTGCCGTTGCCGCAGCGCTACGGGGCGATCCTCACCATCGCGCTGGGCATCACAATGGCGGTGCTCGACGGCGCCATCGCCAACGTCGCGCTGCCGACCATCGCCAAGGACATGCTGGCGAGCCCGGCGTCGTCGATCTGGGTGGTCAACGCCTATCAGCTCGCCATCACCATCCTGATGCTGCCGCTGGCCTCGCTCGGCGAGATCGTCGGATTCCGCCGCGTCTACTATGCGGGCCTCGTCGTGTTCACGCTGGCCTCGCTCGCCTGCGCGCTCGCGACCTCGCTGCCGGCGCTGACGGCGGCGCGCGTGCTGCAGGGCATCGGCGCGGCCGGCATCCTCAGCGTCAACGGCGCGCTGGTGCGCTTCATCTATCCGCGGCGCATGCTCGGCCGCGGCATCGGCGTCAACACCATCGTTGTCGCCGTGTCGGCGGCGCTGGGGCCGACCGTCGCCGCGGCCATCCTCGCGGTAGCGTCGTGGCCGTGGCTCTTCGCCATCAACGTGCCGATCGGCGCGGTCGCTCTCGTGGCGGCGCGGACCCTGCCGCGGACGCCGGGCGCGGCGCGGCGCTTCGACATCGTCAGCGCGCTGCTGAACGCGCTGTTCTTCGGGCTCCTCATCGTCGCGCTCGATGGCGCCGGCCATGGCGAGGGCGTGCTCGGCGTCGCGCTCGAGGCGGCCGTCGCGCTGCTCGCCGGCGTGGCACTCGTGCTGCGGCAGCTGCCGCAGACCTCGCCGTTGCTGCCGGTCGATCTGCTGCGCATTCCGATCTTCGCGCTGTCGATCGCCACATCGGTCTGCTCCTTCATGGCGCAGATGCTCGCCTATGTCGCGCTGCCCTTCTATCTGCAGGACGCGCTCGGCCGCAGCCAGGTCGAGACCGGATTGCTGATGACGCCGTGGCCGCTGGCGACCGCAATCGTCGCGCCGATCGCCGGGTGGCTGGCGGACCGCTACCCCGCCGGTGCGCTGGGCGGCATCGGGCTTGCCGCCTTTGCCGCCGGGCTGCTGCTGCTGGCGCTGCTGCCGGCGCATCCGAGCAATGCCGACATCGCTTGGCGCATGGCCGTGTGCGGCCTCGGCTTCGGCCTGTTCCAGGCGCCCAACAACCGCGCCATCCTGAGCGCGGCGCCGCGCGACCGCAGCGGCGGCGCCAGCGGCATGCTCGGCACGGCGCGGCTCCTGGGTCAGACCGTGGGCGCCGCGCTGATGGCGCTGATGTTCAACCTGTTCGGCGACCGCGCCACCGCCGCGGCGCTGCTGGCCAGCGCGGGTATCGCGCTCGTCGCCGCCGGCGTGAGCTGCACGCGCCTCATGGAGCGCAACCGTGCGCGCTAGACCAGCAGCGCGCCTTCGAGGGTGAGGAGGCGGCGCTTGGTCTCGGCGCCGCTGCCGCCGCTGTAGCCGCCGAGGCGGCCATCGGCCGCGAGCACGCGGTGGCAAGGGATGAGGATGGGGAGCGGATTGCGCCCGCAGGCTTGGCCCACCGCGCGCGGCGCCGCGGCCAGATCGCGGGCGAGCTCGCCATAAGTGCGCGTCTCGCCATAGGGGATGTCCGACATGAGCTGCCACACCCGCAGCTCGAAGGGCGAGCCCGCCGGCGCCAGCGGCAGGTCGAACGCCTGCCGCCGCCCGTCGAAATAGGCCGCGAGCTGGCGCCGCGCCTCGAGCAGCAGCGGCGTCGGCTCGCCCGCGGCTCGCTTGCCGTACCAGTCGAGCGCGGCAAGGCGGCCGTCCTCCTCGAAGAGGGTGAGGCGTCCGAGCGGGCTGTCGAAGGCGAGGCGCGGCATCACGGCACGCGGGACTCGGCCGAAAGGGAAAGCGACACGCGCATCGCGAAGACCTGGAGCGGATTCCGATCAGCCGGAAAACCCCGACCGTCACCCCGGCGAAAGCCGGGGTCCAGGGGCGACAGCGCGGCCCCTAGCCCTGGGTCCCCGCTTTCGCTGGGACGACGATGGGAAGTGATTTCGTCCGGTTGGGTCATGGCTTACCGCCGCTGCGCCAGATCGGCGGCGAGGGCGGCGGGATCGGTGAGCGGCGGCGAGCACGCCGGGCCCTCGCAGACATAGGCGGTGGCGCGGCCGCCGACCTGGCCCTTGCCGGCGGCCGGATGCCCGGCGGGCAGCGCGGCCTCGGGCGGCACCACCGTCAGCACCTTGTTGGGCAGGCTGACGCCGCTGACGGCGCGCAGCAACGCGTCGGTGTCGCCCTCGCCCATCCGTCCCCGCACGACGATCTGCAGCGCGCGCTGCAGCAGCTCGTTGCCGTTGATGAGCGCGGCGTAGCCGAAGACCTGGCGCTCGGCATCGCCGGCGAAGGCGGCGACGATGCGCTCCGCGCGCTCGCGGTATGGGCTCTTGCCGGTGATGTAGAAGAGACGCGCGAGCACGCCGACCATGACGCCGTTGCCGGACGGGTTGGGCGAGTCCTGCGCCGTCTTGGTGCGCGCGATCAGCGCCTCGGTGTCGTCGGCGGTGAAGAAATAGCCGCCGCCCGTTGCGTCCCAGTAGTGCCGGTCGGCGATCGCCACCCACGCCTCGGCGCGCGCGAGATAGCGCTCGTCGCCCGTCGCCTCGTGGAGCGCCAGCGCGGCGCGGCTCATATTGGCGTAATCGTCGAGCACCGCCGCGTGGCGCTTCTTGCCGGCGCGCGAGGCATGGAACAGGCGGCCCTCGCCGTCGCTCATCTGCTCGGCGATGAAGGCGAAGGCATCGA
>DASWFH010000481.1:0-11566 GCA_036394355.1 Allostellaceae bacterium
CTGGTGACCGAGTACTGCTGGGGCGCGGTGTGGGGTCGGCCCGGGCTGCCGCGGAAGACGCGCAGCATGCTGAACCTGGCGATGCTGACCGCGCTCAACCGGCCGCACGAGCTGAAGCTGCATGTCAAGGGCGCGCTCAAGAACGGCCTGTCGCTAGAGGAGATCATGGAGGTGCTGCTGCAGGCGGCGATCTATTGCGGCGTGCCCGCCGCGGTCGACGCCTTCCGCACCGCGCGCGAGGCCTTCAAGGAGGCCGGCGGCGGCGACTGACGCGGCGCCGCGACGCACCGGGTCGGCGGCGGTCGCCGCCCTCCGTCGCCAAGCGGCACGCGGCCTCGCCTCCGTCTTTCCTGAGCCTTGCCCGCCCGGAAGGGTCGCCGCTGCCGCTGGCGATTTGCTATTGTGGCGCCACGTCCCCGTAGCTCAGCAGGATAGAGCAACGGTTTCCTAAACCGTGGGTCGGGTGTTCGAGTCACCCCGGGGACGCCAGCTTCCCCGCTTGCGACAGGGCGATGGCGCACACATCCGACAAAGGGCCGGCAACGAGGAAGCTCAGGCGTCAGCGCCGCTTTGCCGAAAGCTCGGGCATTCGCTCCCAGCGGCCGAGCCTCGAGGCGCCGCAATCGCGTCGCTACGCCGGCGACGCGAGCAGGGCGCCCGCGCCGCAGGTGGTGCCCGCGCCGGCGCAGGACATGACGCTCGACAGTGTCGTCGACCGCGTCGTCTGCGGTGACTCGCGCACGGTGCTGCGTCAGCTGCCGGACGATTGGTGCGCCTGCGCGGTGACGTCGCCGCCCTATTGGCACACGGTGGATTACGGCGTCGCCGGCCAGATCGGCCTGCACTCCTACGCGCGGTATCTCGACGAGCTCGATGGGGTCTGGGCGGAAGTCGCGCGCGTGCTGCTGCCGAATGGCAAGCTCTGCCTCAACGTGCCGATCCTGCCGCTGACCAAGGACGTCTCCGCCGCGGCGTTCGGGCCGAGCCATACGCGCGTCCTGCTCGACCTCTATTCCGACATCAAGCAGCGCATCGAGGCGAAGACGCCGCTCCGGCTGTTCAGCCTCTATATCTGGGAGAAGCAGACGACCGAGAAGATGTTCGGCTCCTACCCGTTCCCGCCGAATCTCTACGAGCGCAACTACATCGAGTTCGTCGCCGTCTTCGTCAAGCCGGGCACGCCGCGCGTGCTGCCCGCCGCCGTCAAGGGGGCGTCGCGGCTGTCGCAAGAGGAGTGGATGGACCTGACGCAGCAGGTCTGGTGGCTCTATCCCGAGAACGTTCCCCGCCTCGAAGGCCACCCCGCCCCGTTCCCGGAGGCGCTACCCAACCGGCTCATCGCCATGTACAGCTTCCGCGCCGTGCCGGCGCTCGGCTGGCCCGGCGACATCGTGCTCGACCCCTTCGTCGGCTCGGGCACGACTTGCGTCGCCGCGCGCCGTCTCGGCCGGCGCTTCGTCGGCATCGACCTCAACCCCGATTTCTGCGCCCATGCCCTCGACCGCGTCGCCGCGGCCGCGCCGAGCGCGGGCATCATCAGCGGGCGGCGCCCAAGCGAGCGCGATCCGCCCTCGCTCTCCCGCCGCCGCACGGGCGAGTAGCCGCTGAATCCGTACCGAAAACGGAGCTAACCGGCTGCCCTCCTTGTTAATACGATATGGAGAACGATCGGAAAGTCCGAGCCATCGCCGGGCAACTCGTGGCGCAGCACGGGCCCGCGGCCTTGGAGCTGGCCACGGATCAGGCGCACCAGCAGCTCGCGGCGGGCGATTATCTGTCGCTGCTGACCTGGGCCAAGGTCAGCGTCGCCGTCGCGGTGATGCTCGATAGGCGCGACCGGCTGCGGCAGAGGACTCCGCGTCAGCGCCAGTTCGGCGAAGCCTTGGCCGCGGTCGTGCGGGGCCTGCGCAACGCCGAGAACTGAGCGCAGCGGCGCTCACGATGAGAGGCGCTGCAGCAGCGCCTCGGCGGCGGCCGGGTTGAGCTCCTTGGCGCCGCTGATGAAATAGACGAAACAGTCGCGCGGCGCGGGGCCCGCCGGCTCGGGGTGGCGGCGCGGCAAATCGCCGGGCTCGCCTCCCGCCGACCACAAGCGAAACCTCTCGGCCCAGGCATCGAGTGTGGCGGGCGGATAGCCCGTCGGCTCGCTCGCCATCGTGCGGCGCAGCCGCGCATAGACGAAATCGGCGGTCACGTCGGCGAACATCGGATGCTTGTCGGAATCGACCAGCGCGGCGGCGACGCGATGGCGCCGCAGCAGGGCGATGAAGCGGGCATCGACGAAGCTCCCGTGCCGCACCTCGACGACGTGGCGGAGCGCGCGACCGTCGATGGCTTGCGGCAAGAGCGCGAGGAACGCGGCGAAATCGCTCTCGTCGAAGCGCGTGGTCGGCGGGAATTGCCAGAGGATCGGCCCCAGCTTGTCGCGCAGCTCGAGGACGCCGCCGCCGAGGAAGCGGTCGATCGAGGCGCCGGCGGCGGCGAGGTCGCGGCGATGCGTGGCAAAGCGCGGGGCCTTGACCGAGAACACGAAATCCTCGGGCGTCGCGTCATGCCAGCGGCGAAAGCTCTCGGGCTTCTGCGCGCCGTAGAAGGTGCCGTTGATCTCGATCGCGGTGACGCGGCGGCTGGCATGCTCGAGCTCGCGCGCCTGCGCCAGGCCGGGCGGGTAGAACACCCCGCGCCAGGGCGGAAACACCCAGCCGCCGATGCCCACGCTGATGCGCGCCATTGTTTGCTTCCACCCCGCTCAGCTGGTCGGGCCGACGCAGCGCCGGCCGGCATAGGTCTGGGCCGGTGGCGGCTCCTTGACCAACGGGGCCTCGAACCGGAAGCGACTGTCCGGGGTCACGCCGTAGACGCCGTGTAGGGCGCGGATCAGCAGATCGGCGATCTTGGCCACGGAGGCGCCGTTCTTGATCACCCGCTGCTGCTGGTAGTTGCCCTTCGATGCGTCCAGCGAAAAGCCGAGCTGTGCCAACACCGCAAGCTTGTCGGGTGCAGCATAATAGACGCCCGGCTTGTCGTAAAAACCGGAGGCGACCTCGCACAGGATCTTCCGGTCGTCATCGAAGAAAATGCATTGCGCGTAGCCCGGCGTCTTCGGCACATCGATGATGAGGTAGCGGTCTTCGAGCGCGAGCGGCTGGCTGCGGATCGCACTGAGATAGCCGAGGATCTCGCAGAAATGCTGCTGGCGCAGCGTCTCGAGCTGCGGGTCGGCGCGTCCCGCCGCGACTGCGCGCGGCACCAGCGCAAGCAATACCGCCAGCAGCACGGTCAAGCATAGCCTCGACACGTTTCTGCGTCCTTAGACACGCCACACTGTCGTCAGAGCTTGAACACGGCGAGGACATGGTCAAGCGAAATCCTTCGTAAGCCCGCGCGATCGTCTCGCTGACAGCGCTTGCATATTTCGTTCGGATGGCGCTTCCCTTCGGCGCTATGTCGGGAATGGCCGCGGGGTCAGCGACGGTTCCGTCCTTGCGGGCGGGCGAATGCCAGGTCTGGTGGGCGCGCCCCGCCGCCGGGCATAGCGAGCTGCTGTCGCTGCTCGACGCGGGCGAACACGCCCGCTGGTCGCGGTTCCGCCGCGACGAGGATCGCGCGCGCTACCTCGTTGCCCACGCCCTGGCACGCCTCGTGCTGGCCGCCCATCTCGGCACTCCCGCGGCCAAGCTCGGCTTCGCGGCGGTGTGCCGGCAATGCGGCGGAACCGACCATGGCAAGCCACGGCTGCGCGCGGCGGGCAACATCGAGTTCTCGCTGTCGCATTCGGGCGAGCGCGTGGTACTCGCCGTGGCGCGCGACGCGGCCCTCGGCGTCGATGTCGAGCGGCTGAAGCCGCGGCGCGACGTTGCCGCTGTGATCCAGGCAGTGCTCTCCGCCGCCGAGCAGCACGTGCTCGCTGGCTTACCGGCGGCGGAGAGCGCGCTCGCGCTGCTGCGCTACTGGACGCGCAAGGAGGCGTTGCTCAAAGCGACCGGCGACGGGCTCGCGGTCGCCCCGGCCACGATCACCGTCACGCCGCCGGACGCACGGCCCGCGCTCGTCGCCTGGGCCACGGCGCCGCCGCTCGAGGCGGAAGCGCATCTGTTCGACCTGAATCCCGGGCCCGGCCATGTCGCAAGCCTCGCCGTGCTGGGCCCGCGCCTCACCGTCGTCGAGCGCGATGCCGATCGCTTGCTGGCGACGGGTGCGGCCTAACGGCTCGGGCTTGGCACAGGATTTTCGCGCCTCGTTTACCTCCGGTTAACCAAAATGTCGCTCAATGGGCGGACCGCACATTAATGCGTGTTCCGTAGCACCTTCATTCAGTCTCCTGGCCATTCAAGACAAGCGGGGACGCGTAATGGATGCATTGCTGCTGATCGTTGCCTGGGGCGCCGGCCTCATGAGCCTGTTCCTGGTCGCCGATATGATCGCTTCGGACCTCGTCAACCGGCGCGCCGAGCGGATCGCCGCGCGTCATGTCGACCGCGAGCGGCGCGTGGCACCGCGGCGATGAGAGACACCGTCGTCTGCTTCAGCGCCGCGCGCACTGCGCGGATGCTGCACCAGAACGCGCCGCCGCAATCGATCGACAGCTTTGTCGCGCGCATGGCGCTGCTCGCGCACGAGCAGTCCGATGCCGGTCGCGTGGCGTTCTGGCGGGCGGTGTCGAGGCTGGCAGGTTGCGGCGAGCCCGTGCGGATGACCGCCGCGGCGGCCGCGGGGAGCGACTAGGCGAGAGCGCCGAGCACCGATTCGATCTTGCGCTTCAGCGTGTCGGCGTTGAACGGCTTCACGATGTAATTGCTGACGCCGGCGGCCTTCGCCGCGACGACGTTTTCCGTCTTGCTCTCGGCGGTGATCATGATGAAGGGCGTGCCCTTGAGCTTGCTGTCGGAGCGCACTTCCTTGAGGAAGTCCAGGCCCGACATCGGCGCCATGTTCCAGTCGGAAATGACCAGACCGAAGGCGCTCTTGCGCAGCTTGCGCAGCGCGCTCGACCCGTCCTCGGCCTCGTCGACATTGGTGAAGCCGATCTGCGACAGCAGGTTGCGCAGGATGCGTCGCATGGTGTTGTAGTCGTCGACCACCAACACCTGTTTCTCGAGATTCCGCAAGGGCATACTCCAGATCAAAGCGATGAGCGGCGCCCGAATCCCGCTATGCCGGCAGCCGCAATACACGACAAATAGCAGCCTTCGGTTGAGCGCTGGTTAACGCCTGCCAACCGCGGCAAGGCGGCGCTGGATCTGGCCGGCCTGGCGGCGGCGCCGACAAATCATGGTTAACGCCGCTCGGATGGTGGCGCGCGTGGGCGGGCGCTATTGCGCGCTGCCGAGCGGGAAGGAATAGACGAGAAGCAACGATTCGACGCCGGGATTGAGCTTGGCGATGCCGGCATTCGAGATGTGGTCGAAGGCGACGCCCAGTTGCGACTCGTCGTCGAAGCGATAGGCGAGCTCGGCGCCGGTCTTGAATTCGAGGGCGTCGCCGAGATCGAGGCCCTTGCCGTGCCGCCAATATCCGGCCGCGGCGTCCCCCATCAGCACGACATGGTCGGCCAGCGTCAACTCGATGCGTGCACCGGCATAGCCGAAGAACGTCCCGTCGGCGGCGGCAAGGGCGCCGACCAGCGGCTTGAAGATCCACAGGAAGGAAGGGGCGAAGCGGTACTCGATGCGGAGTTCGGCCTCGGTGTCGCCATGTTTGGCAGTTTGCACGTCGTAGGCGCCGAGGCCGAGCACGAAGAGATCCGGCCCGTCCGCGGACGCGGCGCGCGGCGCCGCAACCAGGGCCAGCGCGAGTACCACCGCCGCAGCGCTGCCGGTCCGCAACCTCATGTCCCTCGCGCGCCCGGGCGCATCTTTGCGGTCACGCGTCGCGCCGGCTCAGAGGACGCGGCGCAGCTTCTCGGTGGCGCCGACGAGGCGCGCGCGTATGCCCGGCTCCATCGCCGAATGGCCGGCATCGGGCACCACCTGATACTCGGCCTCGGGCCAGGCGCGCGCGAGTTCGTCGGCGCTGACGATCGGGCACACCATGTCGTAGCGCCCCTGCACGATGATGGCGGGGATGTGGCGGATGCGGTGGATCTGGCTGACGAGGTCATCCTCGGGAGCGATGACGTTGTGGCGGAAGTAGTGTGCCTCGATGCGCGCCAGGCCGAGCGCCATGCGGTCCTCGCCGAAGGCCGCCACCGTGTCCGGGCTCGGCAGCAAGGTCGAGCACGCGCCCTCATAGGTGCTCCAGGCGCGCGCCGCCGGCATGTGCACCGCCGGATCGGGATCGGTCAGGCGACGGTAATAGGCGTTGAGCAGGTCGCCGCGCTCGCCCTCCGGCACGAAGCCGGCAAAGGCGCGCCACGCTTCCGGGAACACGCTGCGGATGCCGTAGAGGAACCAGTCGACCTCGGAGCGCCGGCAGAGAAAGATGCCGCGCAGCACCAGGCCGATGCAGCGCGTCGGGTGCGTCTCGGCATAGGCCAAGGCCAGCGTCGAGCCCCACGAGCCGCCGAACACGATCCAACGCTCGATGCCGAGATGGCGGCGCAGCGCTTCCATGTCGGCGACGAGATGCCGCGTCGTGTTGTCAGCCACCGCGCCCAGCGGCGTCGAGCGGCCGGCGCCGCGCTGGTCGAAGATAACGATGCGGTAATGCTGCGGGTCGAAGAAGCGGCGATGGGTCGGCGTCGCGCCGGCGCCGGGACCGCCATGGAGAAACGCCACCGGCGTGCCGTGCTCGTGGCCGGATTGCTCCCAGTAAATCGTGTGCAGGGCGTCGAGCTTGAGCATGCCGGTGGCATAGGGCTCGATCGGCGGGAACAGATCTTGGCGGCTCATTCGAAGCGGGTTCCTGGCAGGCGAAGGCGCAGTCTAAAGCGCCGCAGCGCGAAGGCAACCGTCAGCGCGGCTTGATCCGCTCGGGCGGTAGGTTATGGTGACATGCAAATGCGGGGCCAGCGACACGCCGCGAGCGCTGTCGGCGTGATCGAGAGCACCGGGCGCGGGGGAGGGATTCAATGAAGCACAGTTTGAACCGTCGGGAATTCGGCCTCGGCGCGGCCGCGACCGGCGTCGTCCTCGCCGCCGCCGGCGGAACGGCGAGCCGGGCGCACGCGGCGACGCCAATCCGCATCGGCAGCCTGCTGCCGCGCTCAGGCTTCGAGGCGCTGATCGGCCAGGGCTGCCAACGCTCGGTCGAGGTCGCGAAGAAGCTGCTGCCGGACATGGGCTACTCCTTCGAGATCATCGACGCCGACACCGAATCGAAGCCGGAAGTGGCGCGCACCCAGGCCGAGAAGCTCATCCGCGAGGGCGCCAACATCCTGGTCGGCGCGTTCGACTCCGGCCAGACCTTCGCCATCGCCCAAGTGGCGGAGCAGAACGGGGTACCGTTCGTCATCAATATCGGCTCCGATCCGGCGATCACGGAGCAGGGCTACAAATTCGTCTTCCGCAATTTCCCCACGAGCATCATGCTTGGCACCAATGGCCTGTCGCGCTTCAACGATCTGTTCAAGGCGACCGGCGCCACGCCGAAGACGGCGGTGCTGATGCATGTCAACGACACCTTCGGCCAGTCGATGCTCAAGGGCATCAACGCGCTGATGCCGAAGCTCAACCTGCCGTTCCAGATCGTCGAGACGATCGCCTACGACCCGCAGGCGAAAGATCTCTCGATCGAAGTCGCCAAGGCCAAGGCGGCAAAGGCCGACATCCACATGGTGGTGACGCGGCTCAACGACGCCATCTTGATGACGCGCGAGATGGTGAAGCAGAAATACGAGCCGATGGCCGTCATCAGCCCGGGCAGCCCCGGCATGTACCAGACGCAGTTCCTCAAGGTGCTCGGCAAATACGCCGAATACGCCATCACCAACGTGCCCTGGCTCGATCCGCGGCAGCAATTTGCGCATGCCTTCGAGGCGGCGTTCAAGAAGGCCTATCCGGACGAGGTCTGCGACATCGACGCGGGCTTCACCTTCGAGGGCATCCTGATCTGCGCCGACGCCCACAAGCGCGCCGTCTCCGCCAAGCCCGAGGCGCTGGTCGAGGCGCTGAAGGCGACCGACATCAAGGACCGGGTGATGCTCGGCGGCGCTATCGCCTTCAACGAGAAGGGGCAGAACGTCAATCTGCCTTCTGCCGGCGTGCAGAACCGCAACGGCAAGCCGACGGTCGTGCTGCCGGCGGAGAACGCCGAGCTGAAGCCGGTCTTTCCCGTGCCGGGCTGGTCGCAGCGCGGCTAGCGCGGCCGGTCGTCGGTCGGCCGCTTCGGGCCATGGGATGCTCTACCTCGACATCATCATCGCGGGGCTGCTGACCGGCGCGGTCTACGGGCTGATGGCGCTCGGCCTGTCGGTGATCTTCGGCGTCATCCGCGTCGTCAACTTCGCCCATGGCGAGATGATGGTCGTCGGCATGTATGCCGCTTATCTGATCGCGGTGAAGACCGGGCTCGATCCCATCGCTGCGCTGCCGCTGGTGACGGCCGGGCTCTTTCTGCTCGGCTACGCGCTGCAGCGCGGGCTCATCAACCGCTACATCGCGCGGCCCGAGCACGAGCAGTTCCTGCTGCTGCTGGCGATCGCCACCATCATCACAGCAAGCCTGCTGATGGGCTTCGGCCCCGACGCGCGCAGCGTGCAGCTCGATTACGCCTACGATTCCTTTCAGCTCGGCCCGCTGCTGCTCGACAAGGTGCGCGTGCTGGCGGCGGTCGGCGCGGTGCTGGGCGTCGCCCTGCTGTGGGGCTTCTTCCGGCTGACGCGCACCGGCAAGGCGATCCGCGCCTGCGCCGACAATCAGATCGGCGCGCAGGTCGTCGGCCTCGACGTCAAGCGGCTCTACGCGGTGACTTTCGGCCTCGGCGCCGCCTGCGTCGGCGCGGCGGGGTGCCTGATGCTTCTGCTCATCGACGTGCAGCCCTACATCGCGACCGACTACACGCTCCTGGCCTTCATCATCGTCATCCTCGGCGGGCTCGGCAGCATGCCCGGCGCGCTCCTGGGCGGGGCGCTCGTCGGCGTATCCGAGGCGCTCTCCGGCTTCGCCGTCGATCCCTCGCTCAAGAGCGCATTCAGCTTCGCCCTGCTGATCCTGGTGCTGCTGGTCCGGCCGCAGGGATTGCTGGGGCGCGCATGAGGTCCGGCCGCTTTCCGATCCTGCCGCGCCGAGCCGCGGCGGCGCTTGCCTTGTTCGTCGCGGCCATGTTGGCGCTGCCGTTCTTCGTCAACAGCTACATCGTCTCGGTGCTCGTCGTGGTGCTGTTCGCGGCGTATTTCGGCCAGGCCTGGAACATCGTCACCGGCTTTGCCGGGCAGCTCTCGCTCGGCCACGCGCTCTATGTCGGGCTCGGCGCCTATACGAGCGCGGCCCTCTTCACCCGTTACGGCCTGCCGCCCTGGATCGGCATGCTCGCCGGCATCGCCGTCGCCGCGCTGGCCGGCGGCATCATCGCCGCGCTCTCCTTCCGCTTCCGCGTCGGCGGCGTCTATTTCGCGCTGCTCACGATCGCCTTCGCCGAGTTCACGCGCATCCTGTTCGACCATTTCGACGGGGTCGGCGCGGCGAGCGGGCTGTTCCTGCCGGTCTCCAGCCTGGCGCGCGACGATGTGCTGCTGCTGCGCGGCTCGCCGGTGATGTTCTATTACCTGCTGCTGGCGCTGACGCTCGGCGCGCTCGCTTTGTGCCATGATCTGCTGCGCCGGCGCATCGGCTATTACTGGCAGGCGATCCGCGAGGACGAGGAGGCGGCGCAGGCGCTCGGCATCGACGTCTTCCGCTACAAGGTCGCGGCGATGGCGCTGTCGGCGGCGATGACCTCGGTAGGCGGCGCCTTTCTCGCCTTCTACGAGAACAACCTCTATCCCGACACCGTCTTCGCCGTCGGCCGCTCGATCGAGATCATCACCGCGCCGATCATCGGCGGCCTCGGCACGCTGTTCGGCCCGATCCTCGGCGCCTTCGTGCTGACCACGCTGGGCGAGGCGATGACCTCGCTGAGCAGCGGCTTCACCCTGAACGGGCTCAAGCAATGGTGCTACGGCGCGGCGCTGCTCCTGATCGTCGCGTTGCAGCCCGCGGGGCTGTGGCCATGGCTGCGCGCGCGGCTCGGCATCGGCGCGGTGCGGCGATGAGCGTGCCCCCGCTGCTCGAGGTGCGCGGGCTCGCCAAGCGCTTCCGTGGCCTGCAGGCGGTCGATGGCGTGAGCTTCGCCGTGCCCAAGGGCGGCATCGTCGCGCTCATCGGCCCGAACGGAGCCGGCAAGACCACCACCTTCAACCTCATCGCCGGCGTCTTCGCGCCCGACCGCGGCAGCGTCGTCCTCGACGGCGCCGACATCACCGGGCTGCGGCCCGACCGGGCGTGCCATGCCGGCATCGGCCGCACCTTCCAAATGGTGAAGCCGTTCGGCGCCTTGACCGTGCTCGAGAACGTGATGGTCGGCGCGTTCAAGGCGAGCGCCGACAGCGGCGCCGTGCGGCAGGCCGCGCTGGAGATCCTCGACCGGCTCGGCCTCGCCGGCAAGGCCGGCACCGTCGCCAATAGCCTCACCCTGCCCGAGCGCAAGAAGCTCGAGACGGCGCGCGCGCTGGCGACGCGGCCGAAGATCCTGCTGCTCGACGAGGTGATGGCGGGCCTGCGCCCGACCGAGATCGACGCCATGGTGCGGACTTTCGCGGATTTGTCGCGCGAGATGGGCCTTGCCATCCTGCTCACCGAGCATGTCATGCGCGCGGTGATGGCGCTGTCGCACCACATCGTCGTGCTGCATCACGGGCAGAAGATCTGCGAGGGCACGCCCGAGCAGGTGTCACGCGACCCGCGCGTGCTCGAATGCTATCTCGGCAGCGCCGCAACGGCGGTGGGGATGGGCTGAGCCCGATGCTGGCGGTGCGCGATCTCGACCTCTTCTACGGCGACGCCCAGGCGCTCGACGGTGTGTCACTCGACGTCGCTGCCGGCGAGATCGTCGCCATCGTCGGTGCCAACGGCGCCGGCAAGAGCTCGCTCATCCGCGCCATCTTCGGCATGGAGCGGCCCGCGCGCGGCGCGATCCGCTTCGAGGATCGCGACATCGCCGGATCGCCGCCGCATGTGATCTGCAATCTGGGCCTCGGCCAGGTGGCGGAAGGCCGCCAGGTCTTCCCCAACATGAGCGTCCTGGAGAATCTCGAGATGGGCGCGGTGGTGCCGCGCGCCCGCGCCGGTGCCAAGGCGGCGATGCAGCGCATGTTCACGCTCTTCCCGCGGCTCGTCGAGCGGCGGCGGCAGCTTGCCGGCACGCTGTCGGGCGGCGAGCAGCAGATGCTCGCCATCGCGCGCTGCCTCATGGGCCAGCCGCGCCTCGTCATGCTCGACGAGCCGTCGCTCGGCCTCGCGCCCGTCGTGGTCGCCGACGTCTTCCGCGTCATTCGGGAACTGAACCAGCGCGACCGCCTCACCATCGTGCTCGTCGAGCAGAACGTGGCGCAGTCGCTGTCGCTCGCGCATCGCGGCTACGTGCTGGAGACCGGCCGCATCGTCATGAGCGGAAGCGGCCCCGACCTCCTCGCCGACGACCGCGTGCGCAA
>DASWFH010000482.1:0-1747 GCA_036394355.1 Allostellaceae bacterium
AGAGCAGCTGCGCGCTGCGCTGATCGGCGACGCGCAGCACCCGGGCGTTCTCGCGCTGCGCGCCGAAGGCAAAGGCTGGGGCCAGATCGCCCACAGCATGGGCATCAAGGTGGGCGACGCGATGCGCGCCGAGCGCCATGAGCGGCTCGCGCGCCAGGACCGCGCCGAGCGGCCCGAGCGCCATGAGCGGCCGGAAAAACCCGAGCGCCACGGCCGCTGATGCGCTCCCTCCTTGCAGTCCTCGCGCTGAGCCTCGCGCGGGCGGCGCTCGGCGCTGAGGGCGAGCTCGCCCTCGGCAGCGGCGTCCAGTTCACCAGCGGCGATTACGGCGGCCCGAGCACCACCAGCATCCTGACGATCCCGTTCACGGCGCGCTACGAGCGCGACGCCTGGACGCTGCGTGCCACGCTGCCGTACCTGCGGATCACCGGTCCTCGCACGGTGGTCCCCGGCGTCGGCCGCATCAACGACAGCAACCTGATCGACAACCTGCTGCACCTGCCGGCGTCGAAGCGCGGCGATGCACAGACGGAGCGGCGCACCGTGAGCGGGCTCGGCGACGCGACGGCATCGGCGACTTACACCCTCTATTCCGGCGGCAGCGCCAATCGCTCCGGCATCGGCCTCACCGGAAAGCTCAAGTTCGCCACCGGCGACGAAAAGCAGGGGCTCGGCACGGGCAGCAACGATGTCACGGTCCAGGTCGACGCCTTCCAGGGCATCGGGCGCAGCACGATCTTCGGCGCCGTCGGCTACACCTTGTTCGGCGACTCGCCGATCGCGCATTTCGACAACGTGATCAACTTCGGCGTCGGTGCTTTGCAGCGCATCGATGACGTCGACAGCGTCGGCGTCGCCTTCGACCTGCGCCAGGCGGGCAATCCGGCGCCCGCGCCGCAGCGCGAACTCACCGGCTTCTGGTCGCATCGACTGGATCGCAACTGGCGCTCGCAGCTCTACGTGCTGAAGGGCTTCTCGCGCGGCAGCCCGGATTGGGGCGCGGGCGTCAGCGCCGCCTATGCTTTCTGAAAGCTCAGCCGTGGGACGACGATGAGCTGGTCTACGTCGGCGCCACGCGCACCCTGCGCAGCGAGCTCGTCGGCCGCCTGCTCGATCACGCCTCCGACGCCACGCACTTCAGCTGGGAAATCACCTACGACCCCGAGCCGCGCCAGCGCGAGCTGATCGCGGAGTTCGAGGCTGCGCATCACCGCCCGCCGCGCCTCAATTAAGAAACCGCTTTCTCAGCGCGAAGAGCGCCACCGCCGCAACGGCCGTGAGCGCCGCGAAGGCCAGCCACACGGTCTCCCAGCTGCTCGCTTTGCTGATCAGCCCGCTCAGGAGCAGCGCGCTCCCCATGCTGAGCGAAGCGACCAGGGTCCAGCTGCCCTGGTAGGCGCCGCGGCGGCCGGGCGGCGCGAGGCGCGCCACGGCGGCGGGCACGGCGGAGCTGAAGATGATCTCGCCGAAGCTGTAGACGATGGTGCCGATGAGGAGCGCCGTTCCCGCGCCCTGGATCAGCGCATAGCAGGCGAGCGCGCCGGCGACGATGGCGGCCGCGGCGCCGAGCAGCCGGAACGGGCCCCGCGCCTCGATGCGCGTCGCCACCGGGATGGCGAGCACCGCGACCAGGATGCTGTTCGCGCCGAGCACCAGGCCGATGTAGCCCTCGCCGAGGCCGCGCTCGACGCCATAGAGCGGCGATACCGTCACCAGCAGACCCATGCTGAGCGGGAAGACGAAGGCG
>DASWFH010000483.1:0-12766 GCA_036394355.1 Allostellaceae bacterium
AGGTCTCCGAATGAAGGGGCTCTCCAACGCAACATGGTTTCGTCTGGCTGCGGCACATGATGCTTCCGGTGTGAGGTGCGATGAGACCGGGACATTTGTCGGTACCAAGCCTCTTATTCTCCATGTGCCAGACGGCCACGGTTCCGAAACCTGGCAGCCTTGCTCCGTCACCGAACTCAACGAGGTGCTGAGCGACGCCTACGACCTCCCGATCGATATGTCTTCAAAATTGGGTGCGCTCACTGTGATCGCCGGCGCACTGAATTCGGGACATATAGCGCGGGCGCAGGTCGCGGCACTTCACCTCCATCTCCCGGATTTGCCACGCCTTGCCAACGGCCGCCACCCGCAAGAAGACGAAGAAGATAAAGTCAAGTTAGCCTGCTTGCTGCATCAAAGCGGCGTCCTGGACACTGCCGCCTACGTTGGGCGGGATTCTCGGCTAGAGAGACGCGATGTCTCCAATCAGCCGCGAATCCCGGCCGGCCAGCCCGGAGGCGGTCAGTGGACGACGGATGGAGGCGACCAGAGTCCGCAGTCGCCGATAGTGCCAACCCAAGCGATCCCCCTGCCATGGGGGCCGTTCATCAGACCTCTGCCCGGAGTTCGCCCTGTGCCGCCCGGAGCCATCCGGCCACTTCCGCCCGATATCATTCCTCCGCTGGACATCCCGGGCGGCGTGCCGCGTGAGGGGATACCGCAGAATCCCTATCCCGACCGCCCCGAATGTGTTGAGGAATGGGAGGCGGCATATCGTTATTGCAAAAATCTGAAAGACCGGGGTTTGCTTGGCGAAGGGGATTACAGAGGGTCTGGCAAAAACATGTGGCAATGCATGATGGGACAAGTGCCTGAAGACTGTGGTGGAAATGCCTATGGTACGTGACCGTCATTCACGGAGATGAGGCAATGAGACGGCTGACTCGAGATGACCTAACCACTCGTCTTTGGATGATGCGTTCTGACCCGCAAGCCAGCCTGGAGCTGCATAATGCCTTTATAAGGCAACACCCATCAGATCCGCATGGCTATTATGGGCGCCACCAGGTCTTGATGGTTCTCGGTCACAAAGAACGCGCGCTGGAAGACCTGAATAAAGCAATAAGCATAGAGCCAAATGCAACAAGATTAGAAGATCGGGGAGCCGTACTGCGTGAGCTTGGGCGGCATCGCGAAGCGCTGGACGATTTCGATAAGGCAGAAGCACTCGATCCCGAAGATTGGAAGCATGGTTTCGGTCCTCTGCTCCGTGCGGACTGTCATGCACATCTCGGAAACGTAGAAGCGGCCGTAGCGGATTGCGCAGTTTTACACGATGAATACGCAGTTCCAGGGGTCTTCGGCTTTCCATCTGGCGGCAAGCAAGTCCTTATCGCTGAGATTCGTCGAAGAGCGGCGGCGCGAAAGGCGTGATGCGCTCTGGACAACTTGCCTCAGATACCTGTCTTAGTGTTTTCGAGTGATTGGCCTGAGTGCCGCTTCAGTCTATCATCGGTACGATGTCTCGGATCATACCGGCTTTGCTTTTGCTCGCGGCCTTCGTGCTCGTCGCTGCTGTTGCGCGCGCGGCGCAGGATGATCCGCGGCTCGATGCGCTGTTCGACAAGCTTAAATCCGGCTCCGACGAGGAGGCGCGGGCGACCGAGCGTGAAATCTGGCAGATCTGGGTCGCGCACAAGAACCCGGAGATCGCGCGCCTCATGCAGCATGGCATGGCCGCGCTCAGCGAGGACGACGCGCAGGAGGCGCTCGACACCTTCGGCCAGGTGGTGCGCGCCGACAAGAACTTCGCCGAGGGCTGGAACAAGCGCGCGACCGTCGAATTCGTCATGGGCGATTTCGAAGCCAGCGTCGGCGACATCGAGCGCACGCTCGCGCTCGAGCCGCGCCATTTCGGCGCGCTCTCCGGCTTGGGGCAGATCTATCTCGTCATGAACAAGAAGGCGCTGGCGCTCAGGGCGCTGCGCGCCGCGCTCGCGGTCGATCCCCATCTCGACGGCGTGCGCGAGAAGGCCGATGAGCTCAAGAAGGAGCTCGAGGGGAGCCCGATCTAGAGGCTCCGCGCCGCTGCCCGACTCGTCCCTCGAGACGCGCTCTTCGAGCGCTCCCTCAGGACGAGGTGTCTGTGGCCCTCATGGTGAGGAGCAGTGCGAAGCACTGCGTCTCGAACCATGAATGGGGCAGCGGCTTGGGCGCTCAATCGCTAGGGATGCTTCAACCCTCGCCGCCGTATCATCAGACGATGCGAACCTTGCCTGGCGATGGCTAAAATGCCGCCGATTTCCGCAAGCGATGCATTGATCGCGGCGACGCGGTTCGGCTTTGCCCCGCGCGGCGATCTCGCGGCGATCGGGCGCGATCCGCGCGGCTGGGTGCTGGGCCAGCTGGCAAAGCCGGCGGCGCCGCTGCCGGGCAATCTGCCGAGCGCGGCGAGCATGGTCACGGCCGAGTTCGAGATGCGCCGCGACGAGCGCGACAAGGATGACGGCGCCAAGCGCGATTTCGACGCACGCGTCAAGGCCGTCTACCTCGCCGAGATCGCCGCGCGCATCGACGCCGCCGTCGCCAGCGACACGCCGCTGCTCGAGCGTCTGACCCATTTCTGGAGCAACCATTTCACCGTCTCGATCCTGCGCCCGGCCATCCGCGGCTTTGCCGCCGCCTTCGAGCGCGAGGCGATCCGCCCTTACGTCACCGGCCGCTTCTCCGACATGCTGCTGGCGGTGGCGCGCCATCCGGCGATGCTGCTCTATCTCGACAATGCCATCTCCGTCGGCCCCGGTTCGCCGGCGGGACGGCGCGGCGGCAAGGGGCTCAACGAGAATCTCGGGCGCGAGCTCCTGGAGCTGCACACGCTCGGCGTCGATGGCGGCTACACCCAGGCCGATGTCGAGGCCCTGGCGCGCATCCTTACGGGGTGGTCGGTGGCGCGGCTCAACGAGCCCGATCCCGGGCGCTTCCGTTTCCGTCCCTTCGTGCACGAGCCCGGCGCGAAGCTCCTGCGCGGCAAGACCTATGCCGAGGCGGGCGAGGCGGAGGGCCAGGCGGCGCTGCTCGACCTCGCCCGTCATCCGGCCACGTCGCGCCACATCGCGCTCAAGCTCGCGCGCCATTTCATCAGCGACGAGCCGCGCCGCGACAGCGTCGAGCGCATCGCCCGCGTGTTCCGCGACAGCGGCGGCGATCTGCGCCTGGTGACGGCCGCGGTGGTGAAGGAGGATGCCGCCTGGAGCAGCCCCTTCGCCAAGGTGCGCACGCCGCAGGAGATGCTGATCGCCGCGTGCTGCGTCGGCGGCTTTACGCCGCCGCCGGAGATGCTGGTCAACAGCCTGCGCGCGCTCGACCAGATGCCGTTCTTCGCGCCGTCGCCGGCGGGCTGGCCCGACAATGCCGCGTCCTGGGTCTCGCCCGAGGCGGTGCTGCGCCGGGCGCAATGGTGCCAGGCCTATGCCGAGCGCATGCCCGACCCGCCCGACCCGGCAGCGCTGGCGGCGGCGGCGTTCGGCGAGGCGCTGCCGGAGGAGACGATGCAGGCGATCCGGCTCGCGCCGTCGCGCCGCGCCGGGCTCGCGCTGCTCTTCGCCAGCCCGCAATTCCAGCGGAGGTGATGCCATGCTTCAACGACGCGATGCGCTGCGAATCCTGGCCGGCGGCGGCGCCGTCGGCGCCTTTGCCGTGCTCGGCTTGCCCGGCGCGGTCTTCGCCGCCGCGCCCGGCGAGCGCCGGCTCGTCATGGTGGTGCTGCGGGGCGCGCTCGACGGGCTCGCCGCGGTGCCGCCCTTGGGCGAGCGCGCCTACGCCGAGAAGCGCGGCGCCATCGCGCTGAAGCCGCCGGGGCAGCCGGGCGGGGCGCTGGCGCTCGATGCTCATTTCGCGCTCCATCCCGCGCTCGCGGCGATCCATACTTACTGGGGCAAGGGCGAACTGCTGTTCGTCCACGCCGCCGGCAACGGCTACCACACGCGCTCGCATTTCGACGCGCAGGATCTGATGGAGAGCGGCCTCTCCGCCAAGGCCGGGATCAGCGACGGCTGGCTCAACCGCGCGCTGTCGCTGATGCCGAAGGGCGACCGGCGGCTCGGCCTTGCGGTGGGCGGCGCGGTGCCGCTGATCCTGCGTGGCGCCATGCCAGTGGCGTCGTGGGAGCCGGCGGGCCTGCGCGATGCCTCGCCCGATTTCATCACCGCGCTGGCGCAGCTCTACCAGCTCGACCCGCTGCTCGGCCCGGCGCTCGCCGACGGCCTCAAGGCGCAGAACTTCTCTGCCACCGTCCTCGGCGACGACATGCCCAAGGGCAAGGGCGGCTTCGGGCCGAAGAGCTTCGAGCCGCTGGCCGCGGCGGCCGGCAAGCTCGTCGCCGCGCCCGACGGGCCGCGTATCGCCGTGCTCGAGATGGGCGGCTGGGATACGCATGTGAACCAGGGCGCGGAGAACGGGCGCCTGGCGCAGAATTTCGAGGGCTTCGCCGCCGGCCTCGACGCGCTCGCCCAGGCGCTGGGCCCGGCCTGGAAGCAGACGGTGGTGGTCGCGGTGACCGAGTTCGGCCGCACCGTCGCGGTCAACGGCAATGACGGCACCGACCACGGCACCGCCTCGGTGCTGACCGTCATGGGCGGCGCGGTCAAGGGCGGCCGCATCGCCGGCGACTGGCCCGGCCTCGACCGCCTCGAGGAGAACCGCGACCTGCGCGTCGCCACCGATTCACGCCGCATGATGAAGAGCCTCCTGCGCGATCACCTTGGCCTCGACGCCGCCACCCTCGACCGCAAGGTGTTCCCGGACACGGCGGCTCTGCGGCCGATGGACGGGCTGGTGCGGGTCTAGCGGCGCGTCCCTCACTCCTGCGCCACGAATCGCCGGTATTCCTCGCCGATGTCGCGCACGGCGGCCGCGACGAAGCGCGCGCCGTGCTCGGGCGAAGCGAGTGTCGGGTCGGAGCCGATGCGGCCGTCGGGGAACAGGCGGCGGTAATCCTCGGCGTCGGTGAAGCCGCGCACGCGCGGCGCGGGCGGCCCCATCTCGCGCCGCTTGATCGCCGCGGGATAGACGTGCTGCGTCACCGACACTTCGCTCGGCGTCGCGTGGCTACCCTCGCGATCGCCGTAGAGCTCCTTCGAGAGCTTTTGCACGCCCGGCGTCTCCCACCAGTTCTTGAGCGTGCAGCGCACCGGCGGCGCGTTGCCGCCCGGCCGCAGCGAGGCGCCGGCGTAGATCTCGCCGAAGGCGGCGCCGATGGTGGCGATGTTGCCGCCATGGCCATTGATGAAATAGAAGCGCTCGAAGCCGTGGCGCGCCAGCGAGGCGACGTAGTCGCCGATGACGGCGATGAGCGTCGAGGGACGCAAGGTGATGGTGCCGGCAAAGGCCAGGTGATGCTGCGCGTTGCCGACATTGATCGTCGGGCCGACCAGCGCGCCCGCGGCCTCGCCGACGCCCGCCGCGATCGCCTCGGCGCAGATCGCGTCCGTGCCGATGAGGCCGTTGGGACCGTGCTGCTCGGTCGAGCCGATGGGCACGATGATGCCCTTGGCGTTGCGGAGATAGGCCTCGACCTCTTCCCAGGTCTGGAGATGGAGCAGCACGGATGAGCCTCTTTGCTGGCGCAGTGGCACCATAGCATGGGGCGAGCATCGCGCCGCAGCGGATCCGCAGCGGGTGCAACGCAGCGTTGCCGAAGTTTGCGCTTGCCGCGGGATTTGCGCCGGTCTACATCGCAGCGCAGCATGAAGCGGCTCGGCACGGAGCGGATCGGCAAGCTGGCGGTGGTGCGCAGTGTCGCGGAGCTGCGCCGCCGCGTGCGCGCCTGGCGCCGTGCCGGCGAGACGGTGGCGCTGGTGCCGACCATGGGCGCGCTCCATGCCGGGCATCTGGCGCTGGTGACGCGCGCGCGAGAGCTGTGCGACCGGGTGGTGGCGAGCCTCTTCGTCAACCCGACGCAGTTCGGGCCCGACGAGGACTTCGCCCGCTATCCCCGCGACGAGGGCGGCGACGCCGCCAAGCTCGTCGCGGCCCGCTGCGATCTGCTCTACGCGCCGCCCCTCGAGGAGATGTATCCGCAAGGCTTCTCCACCAGCATCGGCGCCGGCGCGCTCGCCGCGGGACAATGCGGCCGCTTCCGCCCGGGGCATTTCTCCGGCGTCGCCACGGTGGTGACCAAGCTGCTGCAGCAGGCGCAGGCCGATGTCGCGTGCTTCGGCGAGAAGGACTGGCAGCAGCTGCAAGTGATCCGCCGCGTCGTGCGCGACCTCGACATCGCCGTGCGCATCGAGGGCGTGCCGATCGTGCGCGAGGCCGACGGGCTCGCGCTATCGTCGCGCAACGCCTATCTCTCGCCGGCGGAGCGTGCGGCTGCGCCCGCGCTGCAGCGCACGCTGCGCGACATCGCGCGGCGCATCGAGCGCGGCGAGGCGAGCGTCGCTGCGGCGCTTGAGGCGGCGGTCGGCGAGCTCGGCCGCGCCGGCTTCACCAAGATCGATTACGTCGAGGCGGTCGAGGCCGAAACGCTGGCGCCGCTGGCGCGCGCCGATCGCCCCGGCCGCATCCTCGCAGCCGCCTGGCTCGGCCGCACGCGGCTCATCGACAACGTGCCGTTGCCGCCCGCCGGCTAGTGAGAACCCGCGGTCCCCGGGAAAGAGCGCATCGCCATGGCGTACGAGACCATCCTCTATGAGCGGCGCGGCGCGGCCGCGCTGGTCACGCTCAACCGGCCGGAGCGGCTCAACGCGATCAACGCCGCCATGCTGCGCGAGCTCGACACGGCGATGGATGCCGCGGAGGCGGACGAGGGCGTCCGCGCCATCGTGCTCGCCGGCGCCGGCAAGGGCTTCTGCTCGGGCTTCGACCTCAAGGAGCAGGCGGCGGCGCGGCCGAGCGGCGTCGCGCAGTGGCGCCCGCTGCTGCAGCGCGACTTCGACGTCATCATGCGCTTCTGGCACTCGCCCAAGCCGACCTTGGCGGCGGTGCGCGGGCCCAGCCTCGCCGGCGGCTGCGAGCTGGCGCTCGCCTGCGACATCACCATTGCCGCCGAGGATGCCGTGTTCGGCGAGCCGGAGCTGCGCTTCGGCGCCGGCATCGTCGTCATGCTGCTGCCCTGGCTCACCGGGCCGAAGCGTGCGAAGCAGCTACTGCTCACCGGCGACGACACGCTCTCGGCGCGCCGCGCCGAGGCGATGGGGCTGGTCAACGAGGTGGTGCCGACGGGCGACGAGCTGACCCGTGCGCTGGCGATCGCCGGCGATCTCGCCATGATCGACCCCATGGCGCTGCGCGAAACGAAGCGCGCGATCAACCGCAGCTACGAGATCATGGGCATGGGCGAGGCGCTGGCCGCGGCGCTCGACATCGATTTGCAGATCGAGGGCGAGGGCAGCGTGGACAAGCAACAGTTCATGGAAATCGCGCGCCGCGACGGCCTGCGCGCCGCGCTCGCATGGCGCGCCGCGCGCTTTGCGGCGAAGATGCGCTGATCCGCGCCGCTCTCCCGACGATGGTGTGCCGCGGCTATTCCGCGGCGGCGGAGGTGGCGGCGGAGGTGGCGGTGCGACGCGTCGCTTCGCGCGCCGCCGGCTGCCACACGGAGAAGCTGTCGAGCAGAGCGCGCGTGCCGAGATCGGCGATCTTGCCCGCCTCGCTGAAATACTCGCGCACGGTCGTGCGCGCATGATCGGCCTGCAGCTCGATCGCCTCGTCGATGCTGCTCGAGCGTGCGATCGCTTTGCCGATTTCGAGATTGCGGTCGAGACGCGCGCGGCTGAATTCGAGGATCTCGGAGCTGACCGCCATCCAGGTCTCCAGCCATTTATTGCTCGCCTGGAAGATCGGCTCGATCCCGTTGAGCGCTTGCGAAGGATCGAATGCCGCGGTGATCTGAGCCTCGCCGCGCTTTACGCGCATCTCTGCGGCCTGCGTCTTTGCCATCGCCGTCCTCCGTCCGACTGGGTTAATTTTGCCGAGCGCGGTCTTGGATCATCGAGCCACGCTCAAACACATCGCAGCATACTCTGTGCCGCCGCGATGGCAACGGCGATCACAAACGAAATGATGATCGTGTCGGTTTCAGCGGGCACGCACGCGTTGATATGAAAGATGTTACGCTCTTTGTGACATGCGGGTGACCTTTTTGGGCGATGTTGGGCCAGCATCACTGACCGTTCCCATCTCGCCCATCAGCAGCAATCTCGGCGCCATAAATCGCAGTGCATCTGTACCCGGACCGTCTCGTCGACCGCGAGCAGCACGTCCGCGGGCGCAAATGTGCGGGCGGCCTCGTAGCGAGCCGCCCGCACATTCGCGTGGTTCAATCGCGATCGAGCGCCGCGCCGGTGATGCGGTCGAGGAACAGCGGTCGCGGCTGCGGGTGTTCGGCGAAATCGAACATGTTGACGAGCGGGCCGGTGATGCGGTCGAAGGAGGCTTGGCCCGCGGGCGGCTCCGCGGGACCGTCGATCAGGCCGAGATCCCAATTGTCCTCGATGAAGCGCAGGATCGATGACTGGTCTGTCGTCGTGTGATCGACGAAATTGACCTTGGCCCAGGGCGAGATCACCAGCAGCGGCTGGCGCGTGCCATAGCCGCACCGCGCGGCGAAGGCGCTCGGCTTCGGCGTGCCGCAATTCCCGGAGGTAGCGATGGCGCCGGGGCTCGCGGGCTGCGTCGGCTCGCTCGCCCGCGGCAGCGGCACCAGGGAGTCGACCGGTGTCTCCGACGGGCTGACGATCGGGCCGGTCACGTGATCGTACCAGCCGTCGGAATCATCATAGGCGATAATGATGGCCGTCTCCGCCCATTCCGGCGATTGCTGCAACGTGTTGATGACGTCGACGAGGAAGGTCTGCTCGGAGAGCGGGTCGGAATAGCCGGGATGGCCGTCCTGGTAGGCGGCCGCTTTGACGTAGGAAACCGCCGGCAGGTGGCCCGACTTCAGCGCGGCAAAAAACGCGCTGAGATCGTATTGATGATTGGCCTGATCCGTCTTCCCGATCATCGCCACCGAGCTGGGCGGCAGGTGATGAGGGTTGGCAGTGGTCTGGTAATACTGGAACGGCTGGTGGTGCGGGATGTAGTCCGTCACGAGCGTATGCACGTCCGCACCGCTGGGATTGCCGTCCGTGGGATTGGGCACGCCGGGATGGGCGGCATGCGCCGTGTTGCACACGGCGGGCGTCTTGACTGAGCCATCGGCATTGAAGGTCGCCGGCGTGCTGGGCGCGAAACCGCCCTGGAAGAAGCCCCAGGCGATGCGCTTCGCATTGAGGAGATCGCCGACATTCGGCCCGGCCATCTTGACCTGCGCGCGCGAGCCCGGGCTCGAGCAGTCGTCGAGCAGCGGCTGCGGATCGCCGATGACCGTCCCTTGCGCGTCGCTGGGCGCGACGAAGGTGTTGCCGGGGATGCTGGCGGAGGTCGGGGTCGGCACGCCGTTGACCGGAGCGGTTGCCTGGACGACGCCATGCGTCTGGCCGGCGATGAGGTTGAGAGCGCCGACCGTCGATGGCCCGAAATTGGTGTCGAAGGAGTTGTCGCTCATGGCGAAGCGCTGCGCGTAGTTCCACAGCGCCGTCACCGTGTTGCCGTCATAGTAGCCCATGACGGTGGAGCCGTTCGGGTTGCAGCCGACGCCCTTCCGCCCCACGGTCTGCACGAAGAGCCCGAGCAAGCCGCCATCGACCGCCTTCTGCTCGTCGGTGTAGCCGTGATCCATGTCGCAGGTGGCGGCCTGGGCGCGGTCCAGGCGAAACGGATTGAACAGGTTCGGATTGTCGGTCAGCAGCCCGCCGGTGAGGCCGTTGACGGAGGGCGTATCGTCGCGGCCGGTGAATTTCGGCTCGCCCACCGGGTTCAACGCGTTGGGATAGGTCGCGAAGTAGTGATCGAAGGAGATGTTCTCCTGGAAGATCACCACGACATGCTTGATGGGCCACTTCGTGCTGAAATCCTCGGTCTCGCGCGCCATGGCCGGCGACGCGACGCCCGCCGAAAGAAGCGCGGCCGTACCGACCGTCGCCAGCGCCCAATGGCGCAAGCTGCTGCTGCGAAAGACCATGCTTTACCCCCGTGTTGAATGATTGTGGCCGCTGGCCGAAGGCGCGAGCGGCGGTAGGCGCGATCAACCTACGGGACCGTCGTTGCCGTGGCGTGATCGTCCAATGACGGTTTTTTGACAGGCGGCGGTTGGAACGAGGCCGACGCACGCGTTGACCCCTTAGTGGAGCGGCGCGGGGAGGGCGGGCATGGAGGGGCAGCAGGCGATCCGCACGGACGTGCCGGCGCGGCTGGATCGGCTGCCCTGGAGCCCCTTCCATCGCCTCGTCGTCGCCGCGCTCGGCATCACCTGGGTGCTCGACGGGCTCGAAGTGACGCTGGCGGGCTCGGTGGCGGCGGCGCTGCAGCAAAGCCCGCAGCTGCATCTGACGGCCGAGCAGGTCGGCCTCACCGGCACGGCCTATCTCACCGGCGCAATCCTCGGCGCGCTGTTCTTCGGCCACCTCACCGATCGGCTCGGGCGCAAGCGCCTCTTCAACGTGACGCTCGGCCTCTACCTGGCGGCGACGGCGCTCACCGCGCTCTCCTGGGACTTCGCCAGCTTCGCCGTCTTCCGCTTCCTCACCGGTGCCGGGATCGGCGGCGAGTACACGGCGATCAACTCGGCGATCCAGGAGCTGATCCCGGCGCGGCTGCGCGGCCGCACCGACCTCGCCATCAACGGCAGCTTCTGGCTGGGCGCGGCGCTGGGCGCGTCGGGCTCGATCTGGCTGCTCGACCCGGCGGTGCTGTCGCCGGAGATCGGCTGGCGGCTCGCCTTCGGCACCGGCGCCGTACTCGGCCTCGTCATCCTCTACCTGCGCCGCTTCGTACCCGAGAGCCCGCGCTGGCTCATGACCCATGGCCGCGTCGCCGAGGCGGAAGCGGTGGTGGCGGAGATCGAGGGGCGCGTGACCGCCGCGACGGGCGCCGCGTTGGCGCCGGCGCACGACGGCGTCATGCTCTTGGGCGGCGGGCGCATCTCGCTCGCCACCGTGGCGCGTACGCTGCTGTGCCACTACTCTGGGCGCACGGTGCTCGGCCTCGTGCTGATGGCGTCGCAGGCGTTCTTCTACAACGCCATCTTCTTCACCTACGCGCTGGTGCTGACGCGGTTCTACGGCGTGCCTGCTGGCGATATCGGCTGGTACATCCTGCCCTTCACGCTCGGAAATTTCGCCGGCCCGCTGCTGCTGGGTCCGCTCTTCGACACCATCGGGCGCAAGCCGATGATCGCCGCGACATATACGCTCTCGGGCCTGCTGCTCGCCGCCACCGCCGCGCTCTTCGCTGCCGACCTGCTCGACGCGGCGACGCTGACGCTGTGCTGGACGGTGGTGTTCTTCTTCGCCTCGGCCGCCGCCAGCGCCGCCTATCTCACCGTCGGTGAGAGCTTCCCGCTCGAGCTGCGCGCGCTCGCCATCGCGCTGTTCTATGCCTTCGGCACGCTGCTCGGCGGCGCCTTCAGCCCGTGGCTCTTCGGCGTGCTGATCGAGAGCGGCTCACGCGCCGAGATCCTCGGCGGCTACCTCCTGGGCGCGGCGCTGATGGTGGTAGCGGCGCTGGTCGAGCTCAAATTGGGCATCAACGCCGAGCGCCGGCCGCTCGAGGAGGTGGCGGAGCCGCTCTCGCTCCATCGCGGCGCCGATCTCGCCGGCTGATTTCCTGCCGCGCCCGCGCTAGAACGGGGCGCTGTCGCCCCGCGCAGGACATCGCAGGCATGTTGGTCGAGGCGCTGATCGCCACGAACATCGTCACCGCCGGCGGGCTCGCGCTCGCGCTCTACCGGCTCGCCATCTATCGCGCGCGGCGACGGCAGCGCAACCTGCTCTCCCGCTGGCCCATCCCGCGCGTGCCGGCGGGCGACATCGCGCCGATCCTGACGGCCGGCCCGCTCGGGCCGATGCCGGCGAGCGAGATCGTCGCCTTTCCGAATTACCGCGTGCCAGGCGGGATCAGCGATCTCGAGACCTGGGTGCTGTGCAACCTCGCGCGGCACGCGCGGCTGATCTTCGAGTTCGGCACCGCGACCGGCAAGACGACCTACCTGCTCGCGCGCAACGCGCCGGCCGACGCTCGGGTGGTGACACTGACGCTCGATCCCCGCGCCGACCGCTACCGGGAGGACGCCGGCGACGACGCCCGCGCCAAGCGCGCGGCCCTCGCCGAGTCCTTGCAGGAGTTCACCTACCGCCGCACTGCGGCGGCGGCGAAGATCACGCAGCTCCTCGGCGACAGCAAGGCATTCGACGAGACGCCCTATGCGGGCAGGTGCGATCTCGTCTTCGTCGACGCCTCGCATGCGCGCTCCTATGTCGAGAGCGACAGCCGCAAGGCGCTCGGCATGGTGCGGCCGGGCGGCACCGTGCTCTGGCACGATTACGCCGGCCCACGCCACGCGCCCGGCGTCTACGACGCGCTCAATCAACTCGCGCGCGAGCTGCCGCTGCGGCATATCGAGGGCACGATGCTGGTGGCGTATCGCAAGCCGGCGGCGAGCTCGTAGCACCCCTCACCCCGGCCCCCTCCCAGAAGGGAGAGCGAGGTCACCCTGCGCTTTGATCGGCCCCTCTCCCCTTGTGTGAGAGGGAGGGGCCCGTCGCGGAGCGATGGGAGCAACTGTGTCTTAGCATGGCTTAGCATGTTTCCACGCCTCGTTATCGCGGACCATGGCGTTGAGGGTGACGAGCATTTTGCGCATGAGGGCAACCGTGGCGACCTTCGGCGATTTTCCGGCGGCGATGAG